>NZ_JBFRJJ010000024.1:0-259827 GCF_041468785.1 Shewanella sp. 10N.286.52.E4 | reverse complement strand
GAATGCAATTACTTTGAATGTAATTAGTTTGAATTGATTTGAATGACTTAATAAGTGATGAAGTGTTATACGGCAATATTAATAGATGAATATTCTTGTGCGGCGTTAATCGCTGAATCCTTGATACGAGAAATACTCGCATTGTTAGCTTGCTCATTTCCTTCATCATTAGTTTGATCAAATGGGTATGTTGGCGTAAATTGCTGCTCATCCAACTGCTGAGCTAATTGATTGATTTGTTGAGACTCTTCTGTGCTTAGCACCTTTTCTTGTCTTTCAGATACAAGCTCTTTTTTAGCTTCATTCATTTTTCGAACCGCTTCATTAGCGACTTGAATGTCTGCTGTAGAAGGTTGAACCGGAGCCATTGCAGCAGCGTAAACCTTTTGCATTTTATTGAAAGTAGCTTGAGCATTACCTTCTATTACACCAACATCAATCTTTACTTCCCCCTCTACTGCATACCGTTTTCCATCTGGGCCTTTTTCATAAGTATATTGGGGTGTTTGAGCAAAACTTCCGCCAACAGCTGCATGCGCCTGTTCATGGGTTTTAACTTCAGCATCCCTTTTAGATAATTCATTAATAATTTGAGTATCAAGTTGTACTTGTTGTTTTTCTTGCTCAGCTTGATGTGAATCTTGCACATCTTGTTTTACTTGCTCCTTTTGTGCAACTTCAGCTTTGCTGTTGTCGCTTTGAATGTCGTTGTTACTTTCGTTTGTACTAGTATTTTCATCGACATTAGCAATAGCTTCTTTTTGACCCGTCGCCACCAGCGTAGAAGCTGCAAAGCTTTTATCGCTGTCTCGTAAGCCGGACGTTACATCATTAGTCGTATCCTCAAAAGCGCTCACTGACGCAGATGTGGTCAATGAACTCGTGTTAACAGAATTTGAATGACCACCAGCGATTTGATTAGCTTGGCCATCAATCTGGATGTCTGTAGTTTTGGAAGATGAAATGACACCTAAAACCGATACTGGTCCACTTTTCAAATTAAATTGCGGGCTCAAATGACTTGAATTAACGACACTCTGTGTTTTTAATGGCTTCGAAGTCAGGGAGCCTGCGTGAAAATTTGAACTGGACTGAATTGAACTGGGCTGAATTGTACTTGACTGAATTGTACTGGAATTGAAACTTGAAGATGAGGCCAATACTGAAGATTTTTTTGTAACACTGATCGTTTCGTTATGGTCGTTAACATCAGCGCTGACAAGTTCAGGACTTAGAACATTATGATTAATATTATTGGTATTTAATGCATTTGAAACGGGTTTATTTGTTACTGGGACAGTTGAGACAGTTTTACTTATGGCAGAATCAGCCACAACACTTTTACTACTCGAAGTATTGTGACGATTTAGAGAACTTGTCCCTTGCTGAAGTGGCTGACTTTGTACGTTCATCTCTGAATTTTAAACAGATAAATCTATAATAGTGCCAACATTTTCAGAGGCCACATCAATGACTTCAGCAGATGCCTGAGCTTGAGTCACTGCTTGTTCAGCATCAATGATCGCAGACACTTTATCTGTTGATTGTGCAGCTTGAGAACTTAACGTAACGGTATCTTGTTCAACTTTAACTGGAGTCGTTGTAGTGGGCTCAGGCGCCGCGACAGCTGTCGTTGCTTGTGCTAAATCATTTTGGGCACTCTGTAAACCTTGTATTCCTGAAGTCATTGCAGAAGGTATTTGCATTTGATCATTCCTTTTTAAACCCAAATCTAACCGTGTATACAATAAATTTATTTACAACACTCACGTTAGACTTAACTCACTAATTGGTTAATTATCATCCATGAATACAAGTTTGTACAGTACTACAATGATGAACTTAAAAGTTAAATTAATGCCAAGCCCGCTCCCAATCTTTCCAAACTGGATTTAGTCCTTTTATCTGCATTTTTTCAATCACTTGCTCAACGCTACGGTCGTCACTGATTTCAAATTGATCCAGTTGAGTATGTGGGTTTTGATAACCACCAGGCTCAGTAGAGCTGCCAGCGCTAATATTTGTCACGCCAAGCGGCAGTAAATTGTCTCTAAACTCAGGTGTTTCACGAGTCGACAGGCTAATTTCAAGCTGTGCATTAAATAATCTGAATGCGCAGATCATCTGTACTAAGCCTTCATCAGTCAGTTCCACTTTTGGCGAAACGCCACCAGTACAAGGTCTTAATCTAGGCAATGAAATACTGTAGCGAGTGCGCCAATATTGCTTTTGTAAATAAGCTAAGTGATGACCCATCATTAAGGCATCAAGTCGCCAATCATCCAGTCCTAGCAACACGCCTAAACCGATTTTATCAACGCCAGCTGCAGCCACTCTATCTGGCGTTTCAAGCCGATAAGCAAAGTCTTTCTTTTTACCGCGAGTATGATGCTTGCTATAGGTATGCGGCTGGTAGGTTTCTTGATATACCATCACAGCATCAAGCCCTAACTCAACAAGCTCTTGATATTCAGGTTGAGTTAACGGCTGGACCTCTATCGCTACATAACTGAATGCTTGCTTCACTATGGGCAATACATGCTTAAAGTAGTCAATGCCAACTTTGGTTTCATGCTCCCCTGATACTAACAATATTGAATCAAACCCTCGCTGCTTAATGATCTTCATTTCAGCCAGCAATTCATTGTCAGACAAGGTTTTGCGCTTGAGTTTATTGCTCATAGAAAAGCCGCAATAATCGCATTCATTTGCGCAAAGGTTTGACAGATATAAAGGCAAATATAGCCCGATATTTGCCCCAAAACGCTGTCTTGTTAACCGGTAAGCTTGTTGTGCCATTTGCTCTATGTATGGTTTAGCAGCAGGTGATAACAATGCCATTAAACTGTCAATGCTACCTTGTGGGTGATTGAGTGCACGCTTAACATCATCTGCCGTCGTGCTATATAAGCGCATTGATAAGTCATCGAGGTTTAACCGCTTAAACTGTTCAAGAAAACTCATTAGTAACGTAAACCTTTAATCATAAATTCAGAAAATTTGTCAATGGGCTGGTGTGTTTTGCTTGTTTTTCCACATTGCCCAACCCTGCAAGATAAGCTTGTCTACCAGTGTTAACAGCTTGATTAAAGCATTTAGCCATCAGCACCGGATCGGCGCTACTGGCTATTGCAGTATTAACCAATACTGCATCTGCGCCCATTTCCATTGCTCTGCAAGCTTGAGATGGCGCGCCAATCCCTGCATCGATCACTACAGGAATGTTAGCTTGCTCAATAATAATTTCTAAAAAGGGTTCTGTGGCTAACCCTTGATTACTGCCAATTGGGCTACCGAGTGGCATAACAGCCGCGCAGCCTGCCTCTTCAAGCCGGTAACATAACACTGGATCAGCATGTACATAGGGTAAAACTGTAAACCCTTTTGCACAGAGTATTTCAGCCGCTTTTAATGTTTCAATCGCATCTGGCATCAGATACTTAGGATCAGGATGGATTTCTAATTTAATCCATTTTGTCGCTAACATTTCACTGGCAAGTTCAGCAGCAAATACGGCTTCTTTAGCATTTCGAGCGCCTGCAGTATTCGGTAAAAGCTTTACGCCCATTTGCTGCAATGGTGTCAGTAAGTCATCAAAATCTTTATTGTGATCGATACGTTTCATCGCTAATGTGACTAATTGCGACTGAGAGGCTTCAATAGCCGTTAACATGGTCTTAGCGTCGGAGAACTTTCCTGTGCCCGTAAATAATCTTGAATCAAATTGGTGATCGGCAATAGATAGCATGTTAACCACCTGCTACAGCTGAGAAAACATCAATTTTGTCACTATGTTGGCACTCAATCTGCGCCCAGCGACTCCTCGGTACCACTTGGTCATTAAGCACAAGTGCTAACGACTTTGGGTTCAAATTTTTCAACTCTATTAATTGTAATAAACTTGAGTTGTAACCTAGCTCTTGAGCTAGTCCATTAAATTCAATTGTAATCATGTCAATTCCTACACTAATAACTTGTCCTAAATGCAACTCGAACTACAAATACAACAATCTGGGTCTTGTGACATTGTGACTTTTCGCCACTGTAAGTTATGGGCATTAAATAAGTGCAACTGCCCTTTTAATCGTTCACGTTGGCTTACATCACTTGTTAGCCAATTAAGTCCTAATAACGATTGCATCGATGCCATGGATAATAAGGCTGATGTTAATACGCCTGCTTGGGTACACGATTGGCTGACATTGGAGTCATCGGGATAAAGACACTGATAACATCCTGAACCGTGAAAATTGCTCTGCTTGCTATGATCAATACAGAATAACTGACCCTTTGCCCCACTTATTGCAGCACTGATCAACACGCCTTTTGCATTTACCACTGCCTGATTAATCAATAATCGCGAAGCAAAGTTATCTGTACAGTCAAATACTAAGTCCACAGAATTGACTGAATCAACTGAATAAAAGTCTTCAGCTGTGAAGCGTTTACAGACGGCTGTGATTTTACAATCGCTATAAGCAGTACTCAGTTTCTGCCTTACAATGTTAACTTTAAGCTGACCAATGTCTTGCTCGTTAAACAGCAGCTGCCTTGGCAAGTTTGAAAGCTCAACAGTGTCATCGTCCATTAAAGTAATATGTTTAACGCCTGCCGCAGCAAGTTGCTGAGCCACGGCATGACCCAGCCCGCCAACACCAATAATTAACACTGAACTTTGTAATAACTTAAGCTGACCAAGTTCACCAATTTCAGGCAACAACACATGACTTGAATAACGGATATATTGTTTATCCGTTAGCTTACTCATTATCACTGTTCCCTTTGATCGTATATTTACTGTCGTTAGGCTCTTTTTCATACTGACTTTTAGTACTAATACCAGTACTGTCACTGCACCACTGATGCGACAGTTGTTTAAATGCCGTTTCAGGGTAGTTAGCTTCAGTAATCGCCCTTACTACAGCAACACTGCGCACTGTTGTTGCTTTAACAGCATCGAGCACATGTTTATCAATCCCACCTATTGCTACCGTTGGACAAACAGGTTTAAGCAAAGCAGCATAACGCGCTAACTTAGCCAGTCCTTGCGGTGCTGATGGCATCACTTTCGTAGTGGTAGGAAAAATATGCCCGAGTGCGATATAAGACGGTTTTAACTGATGAGCTAATAAGATTTCAAAGATGCTGTGACTTGATAAACCCAGGGCAATACCAGCCTCTTTTATCGAGTCCAGGTTAGCCAATTCAACATCCTCTTGGCCTAAATGAATCCCAAAAGCACCATGCTTTAGCGCTAATTGCCAATGGTCATTAATAAACACTTGCGCGTTATAGTCTCGCCCTAACGTTATTGCTTGTTGAATTTGTTGCTCAATATCCTTAAGTAGTAAATTGTCTGACTTCTTAATACGTAATTGAGCTGTGGTGCAGTTAGCCTTAAGCAGCGCTTCGAGCATCACGACATCATTTACGACAGGGTAAATTCCAATCTCTTGTGATAACAGGGGAAAACCATTGTCATAGCAACCACTTTGCGTGGTTGAAGTAAATAAATCACAGGGCTGGTGATCATAATAAAAGCTGATAGATGGGTATAAACTAATATCTTCAGGCCAGCCTGTTTTAGCAACTGGGCCCGTACCTTGGCCATATTGCACGCTGTTGATTAAGCCTTTTGACACATAAGCTTTGGCCATCACAATCGCATCATGCAGCACATAACCATATGCCATAAAACAGGCAATAGCACTTGATAAAGTACAACCACTGCCATGATTATTATCAGTATCGATTCGTTTAGAAGTTAACCAAAACTGTTGATATTGATGTGATTCACTGACGCCATTAACCTGCTGACATACAAATAGATCACTAGCAGTTTCCCCTTGCCATGGTTCGGCATCACCACCTTTTGCAAGCACATTGCAACGTAAGAGTTGATTTAACGCTGTTGCAGCTTGATGAAAACCGACTTTAGAGTGGGGATTGGCTATGTTAGCTAAACCTTCTAGCCTAAATAACTCTGCAGCATTAGGTGTCACTAACGTCATCAGCCCTTTAAAAGGGCTAAAATCTAATTCGTCAGTTTGATTTAAACCATCACCACAGCTGGCCACCATGACAGGATCAACAATCACCGGCACAGTCTGATTTGCGATATTTCGCTGTCTAAAAGCATTTAGCCAGCAAGCAATTGCATTTAATTGCTGCTGATTAGCAATCAATCCAATTTTGATTGCTGCAGGTTGTAAATCGTCATAGAGCGCCGTCAATTGTGCTTCTAGCATCGCCTCTGAAACGGGTTCGACTAAATTAACTGCAACTGAGTTTTGCGCCGTAATTGTGGTAATGACACTGCAACCAAAACAACCTAAATCATTTATGGTTGCTAAGTCAGTTTGAATACCCGCGCCGCCGCCACTGTCTGAACCTGCTATGGTCCAGACGATAGGCTTAGTTTGCAATTGCCCAGCTTGCACGGGCTTAGCTTGCACTTTTTTAAGGTCGTATGGCCTGTGCATGCTTACCCCTCAAGCTCTTCAAGCTCAGCCTCTGGGGTGACAAGCGGTTTGTCAGATACGGCGTGGTATAGTGCTGAACCTGTGGCTTTGAATTCTGCAGACTTCTTCGCCATCGCCGCATTAACGTCAACGACTTGTTTTTCAGCATTAGCATCTGAAACTTGTTTCGCTTTAAATTCGCTGGCATCCACAACCGATACTAGCTGCTCTGTTCCTGCACTTTGTGCTTGTTTTTCTTGCTTTGCTGCATACTCTCTGACTTCTTGTGTGATTTTCATTGAGCAAAATTTGGGACCACACATAGAACAGAAATGGGCGACTTTGGCAGATTCTTGTGGTAAAGATTCATCATGATAAGCGCGGGCTGTATCAGGGTCTAAACCTAAGTTGTATTGATCTTCCCAGCGAAATTCAAAACGGGCTTTTGACAATGCATTATCACGTATTTGAGCGCCAGGATGCCCCTTGGCGACATCTGCTGCATGAGCTGCAATTTTATAAGCAATTAAACCTTGTTTAACATCTTCTTTGTTGGGTAAACCTAGGTGCTCTTTTGGCGTGACATAACACAACATAGCAACGCCATACCAAGCCATCATTGCAGCGCCAATGCCTGAGGTAAAATGATCGTAACCAGGAGCGATATCCGTCGTTTGTGGGCCTAAAGTATAAAATGGCGCTTCATCGCAATGGGCGAGTTGCTTTTCCATATTCACTTTAATCAATTGCATTGGCACATGACCAGGACCTTCAATGATGGTTTGCACATCATATTCCCAAGCCACTTTTACCAATTCACCTAAGGTTTCGAGTTCTGCAAATTGTGCTTCATCATTCGCGTCGGCAATACTGCCAGGGCGCATACCATCACCTAAAGATAAAGACACATCATAAGCGGCGCAGATTTCACAGATCTCTTTGAAATTTTCATATAAAAAACTTTCTTTATGATGGCTTAAGCACCACTTCGCCATGATTGAACCACCACGGGAAACAATACCAGTTAACCGTTTGGCGGTCATCGGCACATAACGCAATAACACACCAGCATGAATAGTAAAGTAATCAACGCCCTGCTCTGCTTGCTCAATCAAGGTATCGCGAAATACCTCCCATGTAAGATCTTCAGCAACACCGTTCACTTTTTCTAACGCTTGATAAATCGGCACCGTGCCAATGGGTACTGGTGAATTTCGGATGATCCACTCTCGCGTTTCATGAATATAACGGCCAGTTGATAAATCCATAACCGTATCCGCGCCCCAGCGGGTAGACCAGACTAATTTCTCGACTTCTTCTTCGATTGATGACGTCACCGCAGAATTACCAATATTCGCGTTTACTTTTACTAAAAAGTTACGCCCAATGATCATGGGTTCAGCTTCTGGGTGGTTGATATTTAATGGAATAATTGCACGACCACGAGCCACTTCTTCTCGAACAAATTCAGCTGTGATAGCTTGGCCTATGACTGCGCCAAACGCTTCACCTGGTGCTTTTTGTGTCAGTATTTCATCGGTAACTTGCTCACGCGCCATATTTTCGCGAATGGCAATGTATTCCATTTCTGGTGTGATAATACCTTGGCGAGCATAGTGCATTTGAGTGACACACTTACCCGTTTTAGCACGCCTTGGGGGAACTAACGCTTCAAAACGTAAATGATCCAAGCCATCATCCGCTAATCGTTGCTGAGTAAAATCAGAACTCACACCTGCAAGTTGCTCGGTATCTTTACGTTCATCAATCCAACTTTCGCGAAATTTGTTTAAACCTAGTCGAACGTTAATTTCAGCATCGGGATCTGAATAAGCACCTGCACAATCATACACTTTGATTGGCGGGTTTTTCTCTGTTACTGGAGCATCGTCGCTGCCACCTAAAATGGTGTCTGTCTGATGAATTTGGCGCATACCGACTAATAAATCTTCACGGGATCCGCTTAAATATATTTTCTCGGAATTAGGGTGTTGTAGCGGCTTTAACGTATCAATGAAAGCCTGAGCTTGTTCACGGGTTTGACGACGATTTGACATTAGCAACCTCAAAATTAATGAAATAGAGTTGCTTGTCTGGAGAGGTGTGTTGATGACGAGCGAGTTATACATAACTCTGTAATTTGCATTTAATGTTTAAAAAACATCCATAAATTTTGGATACTTTTTTTTGTATTTTTGGTCATTCTAAAGGTAAAGAACAATCAAAATCACACTATATGTTTCAACATCAATTTCAACGTTTGTTGAATTAAATTGAACATAAACAATAAGAAGAAATAGCAAATTAACTGCTTGTTTCCTTCGCAGGTTTTAACCTGATCAGGTTCAACGGATCCCGAATAAACGGTCTCAGCCATAAGGCACTCCGACAAGATGCAAGCAGTATACTCAGCTAATGAAATAAAATACAAGTGAAATAAAGTCAGGCGAACACAATAGTCAATCAAATTAATTCATGCGACAAGCATCTGATATTCAATAACAATACTAATTATGAATACCAAATTAACATATTAAGTGAATTATTATTAAGAGTAAAAGCAATGATTGGTTTCAAAAATGGATAAATAGTCAGCAAATGTTTAAGGTAATTGCACTTTAGATAATCTATTTTGAATTGCCTTCCCCAAGACTTTCTTCATTTTTGCACTATCACAGGGCTCAGCAAAACCTAGACCTTCTGCATGAGGATTAATTTGCGTAGGTAATGGCACAATACGATAGCATGTCTCCCCATGTTTCATAATTCTATTGGGGTCTAATCTATGGTCAAGTGTGGTGGCTTGTCGCTTGTCTTCAATCTCAATAATTTCAATATCAAACATCTCAGGCGTGAGCTCGCTTAAACTTGCCCCACTCTTTGAGGTCGCTAAATGAGCTTGCTGTGAAATTAAAGTATTAAGCGCTTGCTGATTTAAGTTTTTCAATACTTGATGCTTAACTGCATTTGTTCCTGTAAATAAGTGTTGATTTAATTTTGTGTCTTTAAACAAATGGGAGCTTACATCATCATCCTTTTCTTGCTGTAAATACATGCTGTCTACATTTGCCCAATTAAAATCTTCTTTGGTTTCAATTATCGTATTGATTTCATAAATTTCTTTAACTTCAATTAATTGGTTATCAGATGAATTCTTTTCAGGTAAATTAACAGTATTGATTTTAGTTTCTACACTTGTTGCATCATCAACTCGTTCCTCTATGACTTCCTCTTTGACTGCATCTTGTATTGTAATGGCGTTATCTTGTGGTTCAGTAGCTGTGTGATCAATTTGGGTTTCATTCACGTCTGAGGCTGACGTATCTTGATTGATTAGGCCGTCTAACTGTTCAGCAGTAATGAAATAAGCATTGATCTCTTTCGTTTCTGTTTGATTTTCTTGTTTCGAGGTGGCGATTTCTACGAAAATGTTGACTGTCTGTTCAGCAAGAACTAGCAATATGAAAAAAGCTAAAATATGAGCAATTGCTACCATAAACACGGTTAGAGTTAACGATTTCCTTATCGTTTTAAATTTATAAACGGTACCAATATCTTTTGCGGATGAATAATTTGATCGAGTTATTTTGCTATCTAATTTAAAAGATTCATCAAGTTGAAAAGGCTCATCAAAATTTAATGATTCGTTGTGGTTTTGGCTTGTTATGGCTAAGGCTAGAGACAAGTTTAATTCAGAAAGCTCAATATTATCACTATCATTTACAAATTGAGAAACGGCATCGCTAGCAATAATATGACTTTGAATATCTTCTGAACAAGATTGATTGAAATTTGTAGATTCGCTTAGGTAAATCGCATCATTAAAATTTGCATGGGCCGAGTCTTGTTTTGAGGAAGCACTATCCTTTACAGCAGCTAACGACGAAGTAGATAGCTCTTTTGTTAAAAGCTTAGGTTCATGCTTGTGGGTCATTTAGCGCATCCTATCGCCTTGGTGATTATAAAACGCTATAACGCTTTATCGCATATAGTGTAAAAAAGTTAGTGTTAAAAAATGTCCGTGTTAACACGATTTATCAAGCGATGAATAAAGCATTGGTTTGATTGTCTAGTCTTGGTCAACCTAAACTCTGCTTACAGCTGCTGTCTCTAAAGGCTAATGCTACAGGCATTCACTACAAGTATTCACTACTGTTTTAATCGCTGAATATTATCTGATACTCAATCTTTAAATTAGTTCAATAAAGCATCGAGAAGACCATAAAACACATAATACTTTGTTAACAAACTGAAATAATACACTTTTAAATTTAGCTTACACATGTACGCTAAAAATCTAGTGTTTTACAATTTAAGCTGTTACTCTAATTTTTCAATTAGTTTATTAAGTTGTATACCAAGATGTCTCTTGAGTTAAATGTGGCTCCCAAAATTGAAACTAACTCATGCTCTCAGTCTGACTATTGTGCGACTGAAGAGCTAGCAAACAGTGTCACCCATGGAATAGGAGTGTTAGCAGGCCTCGTCGCCATGGTGGCAATGTTAGTTAAAGGATCGACACATTTAAATACCACTGAGATGCTTGGCATCGGAATTTACGGTCTCAGTATCGTTTTACTATTTCTAGCATCAACTTTATATCATTCAAGCAAATCACAACTTTGGCGAAAACGTTTTAAAATGGCCGATCATTGTGCCATTTATACATTAATTGCCGGCACTTACACTCCCCTTATGCTGATTAGCTTAGACGGGGAACAAGCAAATATTGTTTTGGCTGCTATTTGGATACTTGCACTGGGTGGCATCATATTCAAAACACTTTTTATTGGCCGCTTCAAAGCCTTTAGTGTCATCCTATATCTCGTTATGGGCTGGTTATGCGTTACGGTTATGAATGATCTCATCAAAGGTATGACAGATTTAGGTTTTAATCTGCTATTAGCAGGCGGAGCCTTTTACAGCATAGGTGTCATTTTCTACATTAATAAGCGCATTCCGTACAACCACGCTATATGGCATTTGTTTGTACTCGCTGGCGCATTGTCACACTTTTTGTGTATCTATTTAGCCGTGATTTAAATGCTCTGTTCAAATAAAACGTCACTTTAACTTTGCAAAGATTCCTATCAAGCAACTGATAGATTATGCTGTTGTTTTTGCTGTGATGATTATTGAATGAATCCGCTTTCGCCAAAACAAAAAATCTGGTTTATCGTCAACATGATCCCTGAAGGAAATGTACTTGCCTATGGCAAAGTTGCAGATTTAGCAGGACTTCCTGGTCGTGCTCGCTATGTATCTCGAGCACTACAAGAAGCACCACCACATTTAAACTTAGCTTGGCATAGAGTTATCAATAGCCAAGGTAAAATATCTTTTAAACTCAACACGATTAATTTCCAAAACCAACAAGAGCGACTAAGATCAGAAGGAATTGAAGTGAACAAAGGCAAAATTTCACTGTCAAAATTTGAATGGAAACCCGATATGGCGACATTGGTTTTATCGTTACCTTTTTAACTCTCTTACGTAGGTACTGCTTTGGTTAAATTATTATCCGATTTCTCGAATATTATTACGACAAATAACACTTCATTAACTGCAGTAGTAATGGCAGCCCTATTGCTGCAGCCTTTTTCACCAGTTAATGCCGAAACATCCCCTGTCACCACAGCACAACAATCAGATAAACACACACAGAATATTGCCACAGACGCAGAAATAGAACATTCATCTAACTACCTCAAGCCCCTTGCTGCTCACAATGCTGAATATAATGTTTACTATGGCAGTATTCATTTAGGCAAGGCTCGTTATCAACTGCCAGCCTCAGATAATGGTTACTATCAATATCGTTTCGATAGCGATGTCAGTTTATTGATGTTGTCTGATGTGCGTAATATTAGCAGCGAGTTTCAATTAGTAGATGGTAAATTAAAACCTATTCGCTACATGAGTAAACGCTCAGGAACCGGTAGCGACTATAGTGAACAAACGGTATTCGCTGAAGGGCAAGGTGTTATTCATACTATATATAAAGACGAGCGCGAAAAGTTAACATTCGAAAACAACATTCTCGATCCATTAATGGTGCAACTGCAATTTAGGTTGGATATGTACAATCCTCCAGAAAAATTGCACTACACCATGGTCAAAGAAAAAGAGTTAGATGATTACGAATTTAAGATTGTTGGTAAAGAATTAATGACACTTGAAAGTGGCTCATACGACACCATTAAAATTGAAGTCGTCAGAACCAGCAAAAAACGTCAGACATTTTTTTGGATGGCACCTGATTTAGGCTACTTACCAATAAGGTTAAGCCATTTCTCAAAAGGCAGTAAACAGCTCGATATACAAATAGATAATTATCAATTTTTAGAGCCTATAGAAAACGAAACACTTGTACCTTTTACTAAATAGACTATAAAGCAGGTGTTTGAAACACCCCATATAATAGTAAGGTTTTTTCAGACGTTCTCGTACTAAAATTTGCAGATTTAAATCTACATTTGCTCAATGTCCAAGTAATTAAGTTTTAACCAAAAAAAAGTGACAGTCGATTATCGACTGTCACTTTTTATTATCACAAAGATATTTCTTCTATCACAAAGAGTTCAAGATAATATCTACAATTAGTTGCAAGCCTGAAGCTCACCTTGTCTGAATAGCTTCCATTCACCCGGTTTTAAAATATGCCACTCTTCATCTTTAGTTAGTGGTCTAGTCGCAATCACAGTGACCACATCGTTCGGTGTGGTTTCTTTATCAAAATCAATAACCACATCGGTATCAATTAACTTTGCTTTGCCAAAAGGTGCACGGCGGGTGATGTAACATAAGTTATTACTGCAATAGGTCATTAAATCGATCCCATCACTCAAAATCATATTAAACACACCAAGGGCTCTTACTTCGTCGGCTAACCCAGCTATGAATGTAAACACTTGATTCATATCTTCAGGTTGCTTAGGGCCAAATTCAACTAACACTTGTTCCATAATCCAACAAAAAGCTAATTCACTATCTGTATCACCAACCGGTTGAAAACGATTAACAACAAACTTTTCTTGATAATCAGATAACTGACCATTGTGAGCATATGTCCAATACTTACCCCATAATTCACGGGTAAAAGGATGGGTATTTTCAAGTGACACACAACCACGATTAGCCTGACGAATATGGCTAACCACTATCTCACTTTTGATAGGGTAAGATTTAATCAATTTGGCAATATGTGATTCACTGCTTGGACAAGCATCTTTAAAAGTACGACTACCCTTGCCTTCATAGAAAGTAATTCCCCAGCCATCGACATGAGGACCAGTGACACCGCCTCTTTCTGCTAAGCCTGTGAAACTAAACACAATATCAGTTGGAACGTTAGCGCTCATCGCTAATAACTCACACATGGGGAAACGCCTTAAAAAGTTTTATAAGTCATAATTTTATCTAATAACTATTGTACCTAGTGCAAAACATTTTTGGGATATTTTTATTGTAGAAAATATTTTAAACAATTGTTTGAAAAAACTTGTAATCGTGTGCAGTAAGGTTTAATTTTATGTGATAGAGGTCTGACCACAAGTCACTTCTGTGAATAGGATCATTAATTTGTAAGTGCTCAATTTTTGAATGCTTTAAGGAGAAAGACATTGACTACCCTGACTTGGATCATCGCCATGATCGCAGTGCTCGGCGCAGCCACTTATATGCGAGTATCGCTACTCACGGCTACCATCGCCGCTGCAGTCGTCATGCTGATTGGCAGCGTATTAGATATTGTTGGTATCGTGGCATGGATTGTTTTTTTAGTCTTAGCACTACCGCTAAACGTAAAATCATTTCGCCAAAACTTCATTTCACGTCCATTGCTTAAAGTCTATCAGGGCATCATGCCTGAAATGTCTTCAACAGAAAAAGAAGCAATCGAAGCTGGAACCACATGGTGGGAAGCTGATTTATTTGCCGGTAACCCAAACTGGAATAAATTGCACAATTACCCTAAAGGGCGTTTGACTGCAGAAGAACAAGCCTTCCTAGACGGCCCTGTTGAAACTGTGTGTAAAATGGTTAACCAGCATCAAGTTTCTCATGAGTTAGCTGACTTACCTCAAGAAGTATGGCAATACCTGAAAGACGAAGGTTTCTTTGCCATGATCATCAAGAAAAAATACGGTGGTCTTGAATATTCTGCTTACGCTCAATCACGTGTATTACAAAAACTTGCTGGTTTAAGTAGTGAACTTGCTTCAACAGTAGGTGTACCAAACTCGTTAGGCCCTGGTGAATTATTGCAGCACTACGGAACGCCAGAGCAACAAGACCACTACTTACCTCGCCTTGCAAAAGGTTTAGAAGTACCTTGTTTTGCATTAACTAGCCCAGAAGCTGGTAGTGATGCTGGCGCCATCCCAGATTTTGGTGTGGTATGTAAAGGGGAATTTGAGGGCGAAGAAGTGTTAGGTATGAAACTAACATGGAACAAACGCTACATCACCCTAGCCCCTGTTGCTACTGTATTAGGTTTAGCATTTAAACTACGCGATCCAGATGGCTTATTAGGTGATACTGAAGATCTAGGCATTACTTGTGCGCTTATCCCAACGGATATTCCAGGTGTTGAAACAGGTCGCCGTCACTTCCCACTGAACTGTATGTTCCAAAACGGTCCAACGCGCGGTAACGAAGTCTTTGTACCATTAAGCTTCATCATCGGTGGCCCAGAAATGGCAGGTCAAGGCTGGCGTATGCTGGTTGAATGTTTATCGGTTGGTCGTGGTATTACTCTACCTTCAAATTCGGCTGGCGGCATTAAAACTGCAGCTCTCGCAACGGGTGCTTATGCACGTATTCGTCGTCAGTTTAAGCTTCCTATTGGTAAGCTTGAAGGCATCGAAGAGCCAATGGCACGTATCGGTGGTAATGCTTACCTTATGGACGCTGTAAGCTCTCTTACGACTGTAGGGATTGGTTTAGGTGAAAAGCCATCGGTTATTTCTGCCATCGTTAAATACCATCTTACCGACAGAATGCAAAAGTGTGTTATCGATGCGATGGATATCCACGGTGGTAAAGGTGTTTGTCTTGGCCCGAATAACTATTTAGGTCGCGGCTACCAAGCAGCGCCAATTGCAATTACTGTTGAAGGTGCAAACATTCTTACCCGCTCGATGATCATTTACGGTCAAGGTGCGATTCGTTGTCATCCATATGTACTAGCTGAAATGGAATCCGCTTTTGATACCACATCAGGCAAAGGACTAAGTAACTTTGATAGTGCCATTTTCGGTCATATCGGATTTGCCATGTCTAACTTTGTTAGAAGCTTCTGGATGGGTGTGACATCAAGTCATTTCTCTAAATCACCATATAGCGATAAAACAAAACGTTACTATCAGCAGATGAACCGTTTCAGTGCTAACTTAGCCTTATTGTCAGACTTGGCAATGGCCACTTTAGGCGGCAACTTAAAACGTAAAGAACGTATTTCAGCACGTTTAGGTGATTTATTAAGTCAGCTATACCTAGCATCAGCAACGCTTAAACGTTATGAAGACGAAGGTCGTTTAACTGAAGACTTACCATTAGTACAATGGGCGGTTGAAGATTCACTTTATAAGTTACAAACATCATTAGATGACTTATTAGATAACTTCCCTATGGGACTAGGTTTTGCACTACGTGCTGTTATCTTCCCGTTTGGTCGCCCTCTTAAGCGTCCTAGTGATGTACTGGACCATAAAGTATCAAAGATTATGCAAACTCCGTGTGCCAGCCGAGACCGCTTAGGTCAAGGCCAATTCTGGACGCCTTCAGAGCACAACGTAGTGGGTATTCAAGAACAAACCTTACTGGATATTCTGGCTTCAGAGCCATTGTATGACAAGGTATGTAAAGCAGCAGGTAAACGTCTACCATTCATGTGGTTAGATAAAATTGCTGCAGAAGGTAAAGCACTTGGCGTGTTAAGCGATGCTGAAGTTGCATTACTCGAAAGAGCTGAAGTTGGGCGTTTGAAATCAATTAACGTTGATGATTTCGACTCAGAAGAACTAGAAGCAAAAACGGCTGCTGTTGCGAAACAAATACAAGCAGCGTAACGTTTTAGTCTATTAAAGCCAAAGGGAAAGCATCTGCTTTCCCTTTTTTATGCCTCTAATTCAAGTGACGATAGCGCAACTGCCAACATAACTTAAGTCATCTTTTTATTATTTAGTTGGTCAAATACCAAACCTCACTTCAAGCGCTGTGCCCAATTACCGTTATTCTGCGCCTCACATCGTGTTTCACTATCAAACACGATTTGTTTGGCTTGTACTTTAATGCCCTGTTGCAATAATTTATGGATGATTAAGTTTTGAATAAAAGCATCTTCTTTGCTCAACGCTAATTGAGTGAGCTGCGGATCATTTTCAAAAATACACACCACTTTTAACGACGCAGGGAAAGCATTGAAATTAACAGTATGGGTTAACCATTCAAACCCTGAACATTGCTCGAGTAATACCTCGCACACATCTGTCAGCGTATCTCTAATTTGATTATCTAATTTTTTGTCGGTCTTTTTCATCTGCGCTCTACTTGGTACTTGATTGTGACAGCATATAGCTATTATCCATTGATTTTGAGCTTAGTCATTATTTTACGACTAACGTTAACTATCGGAACATATCACATGGGATTTATAAACAATGAGATATTCATTTATGCTTAATAGTCATAAATATAAAACAATAAAAAACCAGTTACGAATAACTGGCTTTTAAGTTTGCTAATTAGCTCTTCAGTTTTAATTTAGCTTAATTAATCATTTGAAAGTTCTTGTTCAAGCTGTTTTGTGGTCGCATCTGGTGAGCTGCTATTACGGGCGAATATGCTATACGCCACAGGTATCACAAGTAGTGTAAAGAACGTGGCTAACAATATGCCTGACAGTACCACCACGCCAATAACAAAGCGAGTTTCAGCACCTGCTCCGCTCGACATAACTAAGGGTATTGCGCCAGCTGCTGTCGTAATACCTGTCATCAAGATAGGACGTAATCGCTGGGATGATGCTTGTATTACCGCATCATCAAACGCAATCCCTTTATCACGTAATTGGTTGGCAAACTCAACGATTAAAATACCGTTTTTAGCCGCAAGCCCCACCAGCATGATAATTCCGATTTGGCTGTAGATATTGATACTTTGATCAGTAAACCACAGGCCAATTAACGCGCCTAAAGTGGCTAGCGGAACCGTTAACATAATCACCATTGGATGCACATAACTTTCAAATTGCGCAGCCAACACCAAGAACACAATCCCTAAAGCCAACACAAAGACAAAGTACATTGAACTACCAGAACTTTGATAATCTAAAGACTGGCCTTTGTAACTGATAACAGCTTCAGCTGGTAAATAAGTATCCGCAATATCATTCATATAATCTAATGCTTCACCCAAACTATAGCCATCGGCTAAGTTAGCCTCAATGGTAATAGCCCGCATTCGGTTATAGCGGTTAAGTGAACTGGCATCAGCGTACTCTTCTACTGTCACTAAATTTGATAAAGGAACTAACTCACCGCTTCGGTCTGAACGAACATAAATATTTTCAAGATCCGTTGCAGTGTTTTGATTTTCACGATTACCTTCAATAATCACATCGTATTCTTCACCATCGCGCATGAAGGTAGTGACTAATCTAGAACCTAACATCGACTCTAACGTGCGACCAATATGCGAAATTGATACACCTAAATCTGCTGCGCGATCTTTATCAATTGCAACTCTCAACTGCGGCTTAGTTTCTTTGTAATCATGATCAAGACCCGCAAGCATTTCGTTCTCACCTGCTTTTTCAATCATGATGTCACGCCACATTGCGAGTTCTTCGTAACTTGGACCCCCTAATACAAACTGCACAGGTTTACCCACACCTCGACCAAAGGCTTGACGCATGATCGGGAAAGCTCTTACACCAGCTAAGTCAGATATACGCGAACGGATGTCGGTAATGATTTCATTCGCTGGGCGACGCTCAGCCCAATCTTCAAGTACGATAATGGCCATACCATTAGAGAAGTCAGCACCAGATCCAAAACCACGTGGTGCGCGAATTAACAAACGCTTGATATCTCCAGATTCAACTAAAGGCATTAAGCGACCTTCGATTTCATCCATATACTTTTCAATATATTCAAAGCTTGCACCTTGTGGGCCATTAACCACTAAGAACATCGAGCCTCGATCTTCTTGTGGTGCAAATTCTTGCGGGACTTTATTAAGCAAATAACCACTGACAGCAAATGCTGCAACAACAATTAAACCGATAAAATAAGGTTGTTTAATGGCTGATTGCAGATTGGACTGGTAGATATTAGTGACAAAATCCATCATGGCATCGACTTTACGCACTAACCAAGATGATTGACCTGCAGGTTTTAGTAACTTAGAACACATCATTGGGCTAAGTGTCAGGGCCACTAAGCTTGAAAACATCACTGCTGCACTCATGGTGACAGCAAATTCTTTAAATAGTTTTCCTAGATCACCATCAAGGAAACTAATCGGCATGAACACTGCGATAAGTACCAAGGTTGTTGCAACAACAGCGAATGCCACCTCACGTCCACCAAGGTATGCCGCTTTTAATGGAGAATCGCCTTGCTCAATTCGGCGGTGAATATTCTCCAGCATCACAATCGCATCATCTACTACCATACCAATGGCTAAGATCATCGCCAAAAGGGTTAATAGGTTAATGGTATACCCAAGTGTATATAACACGATAAACGTGCCCATAAGTGATACAGGAACGGTTAACGCAGGTATCAGCATGGCGCGCACGCTACCTAAGAACAAATAAATCACAATGATCACCAGTATCATTGCAATGAACAACGTCTGATAAACCTCTTTAATCGATGCTTCAATAAATACTGAACTGTCGTATGAGCGTTTTATCTCCATTCCTGCAGGTAATGTAGGATTGATTTCATCCACTAACGCATTGGCAGCACGTGCCACTTCTAAGGTATTTGAGGTAGATTGTTTAGACACCCCTAAACCAATCATCGACTCAGTATTACCACGGAACATAATCCGCTCTTCTTCAGAGCCAATTTGCACCTTAGCAACATCACCTAACCTCACCAAATAGCCATCATTACCTTGAGTAATCACGAGATTGGCAAAGTCTTGTTCTGTTCTAAAACTTCTATCCACACGGACAGTAAAGTGACGCTCTTTAGATTCAATGGAACCCGCTGGTAATTCTACGTTTTCTGAGCGCAGCGCAGATTCAACATCAGCTACGGTTAAATTTCGAGACGCTAAGGCTTGTCGGTCAATCCAAATCCGCATTGCATAGACTTTACCGCCACCTAAACGAATATTAGCCACGCCATCGACCACAGAAAAACGGTCAGTTAAATAACGGCGCGCATAATCGGTGAGCTGCAATGTGGTCATTTGATCAGAGACCAGGTTTAACCACATGATGACTTCATCACCACCATTGGCTTTTTCAACCTCTGGTGGATCGGCTTCTTCAGGTAAGTTATCCAGTAAACCTGAGATTCTGTCACGGACATCATTGGCAGCCGCTTCAATATCACGGCCAACATCAAATTCTAATGTGACAGATGAGCGCCCGTCACGGCTACGGGAGCTAACATGCTTAATCCCTTCTACGCCGCTAATCCTATCTTCAATTAGTTGGGTAATACGGCTTTCAACAACCGAGGCACTCGCACCACGATAGCGGGTGTCAATCGATACCACTGGCGGGTCAATATTAGGGTATTCTCGTAATGGCAATTTTTCAAAAGAAACTAAACCAAGAATGATAATCAAAATACTGATAACAGAGGCTAATACCGGTCTTTTTACAGAGATATCAGTTAAAATCATGCCGCATTCTCCGAACCAGCGACCTTGGCAAAATTAAATGCTTCAGCTGCTTCTGTTTTCACTTCATCACCCGGTCTGACTTTAAGTAAGCCACGAATAATGACCGGCGTACCAATCTCCACGCCGTCGATGATTTCTACCCAGCCACGATTACGGATCCCAAGGGTTACTGGCTTTTGCTCTACCACATTTTCATCGTTAACTATGTATACGAACTGTTTAGATTGAATTGGGATAATCGCAGATTCTGGTAATAGTAAGGTTTCTCGATTTTGTTTAATCAGTTTTACTTTCATTAACATGCCTGGCAATAAAGCAGCATCGGCGTTATCAATGATGGCGCGTACAATCACTGCGCGCGTTGAAGGGTTGACGCGACTATCAATTGAAGTCACAACGCCTTTAAAAATACGATCAGGGAAAGCGATGGCTTTTGACTCAACACTTTTGCCTAACTGTAATTCTTGAATAAAACGCTCAGGTACTGAAAAGTCGAGCTTAATCTTGCTGACATCATCTAAGGTGGTGATTTGAGTGCCAGGAGACACTAACGAACCGACACTGACTTGTTTAAGCCCTAAACGGCCAGAGAACGGCGCATGAATGGCTCTGTCTTCTAATGCCGCTTTAGCTTGCTCAAGTTCTGCGCGAGTGGTGTCGATTAAAGTTTGTAACCTATCTCGCTCAAGTTCCGCCACTGTTTTACTGGTCACAAGACTTTGAATTCGGTCAAGTTCGCGCAGGTGGTCTTTCACTTTGACTTCTGCAGCTTGCACTTTGGCGAGTTGTTCACGGTTACGAAGTTGAACCAGTAAGTCGCCCTTCTGTACTTTTTCACCGTCGTTAAAATTGATTGTCGCAATTTGCTCAGTCACTTTAGGGGTAATGGTAATAGATTCGAAAGCCTTGTTTGTACCAATCGCTTCCACTTCATCACGCACAGGTAACATGGCAACTTTGGCCACAACAACATTCGGAATAGGTTTAACACGCTCTTTGGTGTTACTAGGAGATAGAGTCGATTGGTAGCCGAACCAAGCTAGACCTAATGCAACGAGTAATATAATTATTTTTTTCATCGGAATTCCGTTCGTCAAACTCATATACAAAATGTTAAAAGGATTGAAGCAAACGTTAGTTTACCCAGCAGCAAGCTGGTATCAAGGCGTTTTACCTTTACTTACAAAATACACATTTCATTAACACACGGTTTTGTACGATTAAAACTGAATTACAGTTCACATATCAGCGGTTATCACCTCTTCTGTAGATTAATTCAAACTAAATAACTGTATGTTCCGATAAATTAAGCATAAAAAAAAGAGACACATAAATGTGTCTCTTTGTAATAAATTGATGCATTTTAAAGCAACATCAAATAATTATTTACTTTATAGCCTATCGTACTTTACGGTCTGCTTTCATCGCTTCGCTTAATACGCGGTAAAGCTCAGTAATAACTTCGTTATCTAACGGCTCACCGGCAGCATCTTTAATAAAGATTTCTGTTTGTTCTTTGTCTGCTGTTTCAACAAGTTCAACACGATAGTTACCACGTTCTAACGGTAATTTATCTTCGCCCCATAACGAGCTCCAGAATCCGCCGCTTTCTTCAAGAACGATGTAATAAAGGCCTTTAGCTGAGTTCATATCAACAATATCAAAACCTAGCTCAGGCATAACGATACGCAAACGATCCCAAGTTTTTGTATAATCAGCTTCAGCAATCCAGAAAGCGCCTCTTTCTTCAGTTTCAGCAACGAGATCTACATCAATCCCTAAACTCTGTTCAATACGGTCAGCTTTGATTTGCTTTTCACGCTTAACACTCATATAAGCAATGGTGTTATTGAGCATATCAATGGTGTAACGACGTTGGTCTTCACCGCTTAAAAAGATTTCTTGTTCTTCACCGTCATAAGATTCTTCATGTTCTACAAGATCGATACTCATGCTACCTGAACGGCCATGAGGACTCACGTCAACATCGTAGCGGTAGCGTTGACGAAGTAAATAAACTTTGTCATCGCCAAACCAGCTTGTTTCGATAACGTCTTTGTTCTCAATCCAACCCGTTTCGAGAACGCCAGCTTCATAATCTTCTTTTTCAATAGCAACATCGTACTTAGCTAAGAAGCCTTTAAGATTTTCAAACACTTCTTGCTTAAGGTCTTTTGTGCTTGCGATAGATTCAACGATAATTTTAATATTATCGGTGCCTTCTTCGACACGGGTACCTTCAGACATCGGCAGAACTAATAATGGAGGACGGATATCTAAACGTTTACCAATCAGTTCTTTGTTTACGCCTTCACCAGCTTTAGGGATATCATATTCACGACTGTACGTCGGTTCAGTTAATCCTTCTGGAATGGTAAGAAGTGGTACTTCTTTGGCATTGGTAAAATCTTCACTACCATTTGCAACTCGACGATCTGTCGGCGTACTACACGCTGTAACGGCAGCAATCAGTAAAATTGGGGTGACTTGCTTCAACATTTATCGGTTTACCTCTATATGGGCTTGTTTCATCGCTTCTAACAACAGACCATGAAACTGCTCAGAAAGTTCAGTTAAAGGTAAACGAATATGACCTTGACTGATTAAACCCATCTGATGTGCAGCCCATTTAACCGGAATTGGGTTAGCTTCACAGAACAAATGTTCATACAGTGCTTTCATCGGCAAATTAATGCTTTCTGATAGTGCATGATCGCCTGCTAATGCAGCGTCACACATTGCTTTGAATGATTTTGGTACAATATTATTCGCAACAGAAATTACGCCGTCACCGCCTAATAATAAAAAGTCACGAGCAGTAGCATCATCGCCACTGTATAACTTAAAGTCATTACCACAAAGTTCACGTAATTTAGCCACACGGGTCAAATCACCGGTCGCTTCTTTAACGCCAATAATGTTACTCACTGAAACTAATTCAGCTACCGTTTCAGGCAACATATCAACTGATGTTCTGCCTGGCACATTATATAGAATTTGTGGGATATCAGTACAAGCAGCAACGGCTTTGTAATGAGCAATTAAGCCCTTAGGTGAAGGCTTATTGTAATATGGCGTAACCCCAAGCATACCAACGATACCTGAGTCGGCCATAGATTGGGTCAACTCAATGGCTTCAGCCGTTGCATTTGCACCGTTTCCGCCAATAACAGGTATTCTGCCAGCAGCAAACTTAACGGTTTGAGCAACCACTTGAGCATGCTCTTTCATTGGCAGAGTCGCTGACTCACCAGTGGTACCCACGGCAACAATCGCATCTGTGCCTTGGTCAATATGAAATTCTACTAGTCTTTCTAGACTGCTGTAATCTACTGTGCCATCACTATTCATAGGTGTGATTAAGGCAACGATGCTTCCGTTTATCATCTAAATTCCCCAAGGTTTCAGGATTCGCTATGTTACTTATGCCTACTACTAATGACAAGCATTAACGGGGCTCTCAAATGCATTTCTACAAAACTGTAAAATTATCGACTTATTTAAACACTTATTTAGAATTTATATCTTATTTAATACATGCAGAAATAAACTTTATTTCCTTACAAATCAATACTTATTAATTATAAGTGTCTCAACATACCACTTTTCAGACAGTTTATAGCCTATTACGTACATACTTATGTGGTTTAGTTCTAGTTATGTTAGCATTACGTTCCGCAAAAAAACTTTGCGTTAGTTCGCTAGTTTACGCTCTATGATATCGAAAAAGTGAGGAAAATCCATGACCAACTATCTGGTCGTTACTGCTATGGGTGCAGATCGCCCTGGTTTAGTAAGTCGCCTAGCCCGTTTAGCCAGTGAATGTGATTGTGACATCGTCGATAGCCGTATGGCTTTATTCGGTAATGAGTTCACACTCATCATGATGATTTCAGGTTCTTGGGCTGCAATCACTAAGATAGAAACCTTGCTACCAGGCTTAAGTGTTGAGCTTGAGTTACTCACTGTGATGAAGCGTACCTCCAAACATACGCCTAAGAATTTTGTTTCTCGTATTGAAGTCAGCGTTAATGGCCAAGATCAGCGCGGCACGATGAAACGTATCACTGAATTCTTAGCTGATCGTTCTTTAGATTTAGCTGCTGTGCGTTCTCATGCTGATGATGACAACTTAACTCAAACAATTTTGTTCACGATTAACGTTCCTGAAAAAGTTGATCTAATAAAGCTTGAGAAAAGTATTCATGAACTCGCAACTGAACTCTCTTTAGATTGTTCAATCAATCATATGCAGGCAAGTGAAAAATAAAATAATTGAATAAGGACTTTACATGAATACCCTAACCGTTGGTGATTTAGCACCGCAGTTTTCTCTACAAAACCAATTTGATGAAACTATCTCTTTAACGGATGCATTAAAAGAGGGGCCAGTATTAGTCTATTTTTACCCAAAAGCGTCTACTCCAGGTTGTACAGTTCAAGCTCAAGGTTTACGTGACAGTAAAGCTGAACTTGCCAACCACAAGGTTACTGTTCTAGGGTTAAGTCCTGATCCTGTTGCTAAACTGCTTAAGTTTAACGACAAACAAGAGCTTAACTTCTCGTTATTGAGTGATGAAGACCACGCTATCGCCGATGCATTTGGCGTCTGGGGCGAAAAGAAATTCACCCCTAGAAATTTTTTATGACAAAAACCCTTGACAATTTTTTATGACAATCTACCTTTGATATGTGGGTAACATATTGAGGGTTGTTTTGTGATAGAAAAGCATGACGAAAATGATGTTTATGAAGACTACCGATTGCTCTCCATAGAGGTAGATACATTAGCTAAACTGAGAATCTCACAGGTCATCGATACTGACTCTGGAGAAGTGACACACTCACCCTACCTTTCCCCATCCAAATTACAGTCTCGCATAAAGAAGACCGATATTATCGTTGCACCAGATGGGCGTGTTGTTTATCCACAATCTCTTTATCTTGTCTCAAAACTCAGCGGTGAAGGAAAAATTCAAGACACCAAATCAATGGCCAAAGGCTTATTGGCCTTTACTCGATATTTAGAGTCTACCCACCACCCTCAAGATGATGAAGGGGATGTGATACCACCTCAGTACCTAACTTATAAAACACTGACTAAACATGAAGAAGAAGGCGCACCTTGGCAATTTGCAGAGCATCTTTTAGCTAACTGTCGCTCTAGGAATGAGGCAACTGGTGATGAAGCGTACTCGCTTAACTCAGCAAGAAGCTATATGGGTGCTGTTATTGGGTTTTATAAGTGGATGCAGAGACACGGTTACCTCAAAAATAATGATGAGCATGTCCTGACACACTACACCGAGGTTGAGGTTAACGTAGGGGGCATCAACCAGCATGATATGCTTGCCCATACTAAGTCTGGCGCAAAGCGGGGCTATGAGATTTCAAACATCATGAAGATGTTCCCAAAAATCGATAAAACGCCTGCTCATCAAAAATTGAAGCCTATGACTCCCGAGCATAAAGAACGGTTCTCTCAACACATTCATACATTGCCAAAAGCTGCTTCCCTGATACTGAGACTATGTGAAGAGGCAGGACTTAGGATTGATGAAGCGACCCATTTCCCTGCTCGCGATATTGGGAATAAAGATTTTAGTGCATTAGATGTCGTGCCATTGAGCATTACACATACCAAGGGCAGTAAGCCACGAACGATTGAAATCCCTATCGCACTGCATGAGGAATTAGAGCAATTCAAGGAATGTAGTCAGCGACAAAAGAACCTAACTCGCCGAAAGGATCTGATTAATTCCAAAAAAGAACTGGATACCACTGAGTACCTTTTTCTTTCCAATAAAGGGCGGCCTTACACACTAAACACTCTAGAGGCGCATTTTAGCGAGCTGCGACAGTGCATCCGGGCAATAGAACCTACTTGGTACTATCGAATCCATGATCTTCGCTCAACTTATGCCACGCATTGGCTTTGGCGGGAATCTAGGGAG
This sequence comes from Shewanella sp. 10N.286.52.E4, assembly GCF_041468785.1. Taxonomy (NCBI): domain Bacteria; kingdom Pseudomonadati; phylum Pseudomonadota; class Gammaproteobacteria; order Alteromonadales; family Shewanellaceae; genus Shewanella; species Shewanella sp. 10N.286.52.E4. Next base: position 233,543 of record NZ_JBFRJJ010000024.1, on the reverse strand, counting down.
CGGCAGGTTGCTTATGAGTACCTAATGGACGAGTTAGCCTCGCTAATGGGACATGAAAGCACCGCAACGACGGAAAAGTACATTAAGTTCATGAATAAGTTTAATGAGCAGTTACGGGTTGCAAAGAGCAAAAACAACAAGATTAACAAGGGGTGCTAGCATGGCAAAAAGTCCACTCGCGAAGAACTCAAAAACGGTTAACCACGTCAGAAACAATAAGAATGTGGTTCCGTTGCACCTCAGCATCCCCTACAAGAACAGCAACAGCAGGAAGGCAACCGAGTTTGATATATCACTCCTGTTACACCTTGGCGCAGACAGTAATAATGTCAAAATCAACAGCCGTATCCCTTTTTTAAGGAGCTTTTGTAAAAAAACCAACCAGTATGTTGATTATGGCAGGTCGGCAGCAACCGTCTCGTCCTTATACGATGCATTAAGAGCCTTCATTGTCTTTAGTGACGCTGTAAACGTTGACCCCTTTTCTGAAGCTGGCTATTTAAAATATGCCGGGAATGATGGCGAACTGCGGCACCGGATGAAAATGTACCGCCCATCCAAAAGGCTATGGGAGATGAGCCACGGTGATGAACTGGGTATCCAAGAAAGTACAGCCTCTAATAAAACGTCAGCACTTCGCACCGCCCTTTCATGGTGTGGATTACCCGCTGACACATGGGCAACCCATCACAGAGGGTTTAGTGGCGAACAGACACCATATAAGGGTTACTCTGACGCTGAAGAAGAGGTGCTTGTTGCTCGGATTAGTGAGTTATTTTTCATCCTAGCCCCACAGCTCATTGCGGCAAAAAAACAAAACCTTGTCCTGCCTATCGAGCTGCCAGTCGTTATTGACTTAGGTGGCCACCAAGAAATCATTTCAATTAAAACGTCTCTCAAAGCCCAAACCCATGGGAAGAGTAAAACGGGCACATCCGTAAAATCTGCCGCTGCGTTTAACATGGCGATGGGGGCGGCTTATCACTTAATGTGCTTTTTTACCTCATTAAACGATGGCGACGTACAAAGCATCGCTCATCCAATCACGATTCATACTGATGAGCGGGATAAAAGCTTACAAGTGGTTAAGGTATCGAGCTTTAAGGCACGCGCAAATAAAGAGGTAGACGCTGTTCTTAGCAACCAAAGCTTCGATGTTGATAAACGCGATGGAGTTAAGTTTATTAAAACCCTTGAAACGCTTTCAGCACTCTACGGCGGTGGCGAAAAAGGCTCAGAGTTACTGTTTACGCTGAATAACCAAGGGGAGAAAAGTAGCACGTTCAATTTGATGGAAATAAATAAGCACCTGATGGTAGAGTTAAACGTACTCTCACCCACTCGTGCATCTTGCCTGCCATGGTTTAAGGAACTGTTTTACAGCTATCGAAACCAGCATATTATCGAGTTAAAAAAACAGACGAATACACTTGGCCGAACTGTCGTAAGCAAAGTCACTCGCCCGTGCTCAAAAACAAAATCCGTTCAGGGCGCAACAAATAGCGCCTACTGCATTTTATCGTGTTACACAGACTTACCCCTGAAGGGCATCTTACTGCCGCTGACTTATTCGGATAAAGACGCTGAGGGGAATATCAGTGTGTCGTTCAAATACCGCAATGGCGAGAGCCACCACTTCTCTGTTCCTGCTGCTGACAAGGCGTTAATCGAAGATATTGAACAATTCGCCACAGAGTTAGCCGATAAGCAACAATCTAAAAGAGCTGAGCGGTTGCTGCTCAAACGAGGTCATCAGAAGGAAGCCCCTAAAGACTGGGACGGAATAAGCCTTATCAGCGCTAATCTAATGACAACATGGTCAATTGAAACCAACGAATACTTCATATCGCTTCAATCAAGCCGCTGGCGAGAAATGACCAGTAACCAAGCGTACTCAGTGAGTGGCGCTGGCGGCGTTCAAAGCCTCCTGCAAAACCTTCTTCAAACCATTGATAAGCACTATGCAAATGGTGACCCAAGGCTCAACAGAGTCATCGTCTCACAGGCTCTACAAGTGATAGAGCTATTGGATGAAGACACGGGTTTAGAGCAAGCAAAAGAGATAGTGGCAGCCAAACTTGGCATCTCAATGCTGACGCATGATGAATGGAAAAAGAAGCAAGAGGAAGAAAGGGCAAAAACCAACCCCAATGGCATTCATTGCAATGGGCAACAAAACATTGCAGGTGGAAAAAACACCCAGCGTGAAACCAATAACGCCATGAAGCTACAACTATCTTGTGCTGAATACGACATGTGCCATAAATGCCAATCAGCCAAAGCCGTTGATGAGACTCAATCCATCTATAAACTTATCTCTTTTATTGATGTGCTGAAGGAGGCAGTAAACCTATACCCTAACGCGCAAGAGGAAGTCCATGAAAGAATCGCCGCTTTTGAGGTTACTCTCGATGGTGCCAGCAAGGATGTGTACGACGGTGCAATGGTATTATTTAACCAAAACGGGCGTCACCCTCGGGTATCTATGGATCACGCCATTTTAGCCCTACACCGTTAATTGGGAGCCAATCATGATAAAGTTACCTAAGTACAACATTGGCCAACAAGATGCCCTGTTAAGCGCACAAAATCACGTTGGAAGCTACACAAATTACTTGAAGGATGTGTTAGAACCTGCCATTAAATCGGGCGAGTGGGATGATTTTGAAGCGCTAGATATTGGTTTTAGCGTCACAGGTGAGTCACTGGGTAAAATTGGAGATAACAATGCTTGGCGTCAACTCCAATCGTTCTTTGAGCCTTATGCCACCAAAAAGGATACTCTAGATTTCTTTCTAAACGGAAAGGTGATGGAACGTAACCTAACAAACCAATTGAAGGCACTGGCATTGAGTATGATGTGGCTCTCGCCCAAAGATTATTCATTTATGAGCATTGCGCAAACTATCACTGGGTTAAAGAAAGTCGCCACCGCCCTACTGAATAAAGGCCACAATAGCTTTGAGTTATTAAGTTTTGAGCTGTTAGAGGCTTGGGTATTAGGTGATGTTACCGTTTTGGACTTCGAACGAGAACATACTTATGTAGCACTCAAGAAACTGTTCATAGAGGCAACACGACTACCGTTCAAGGTTAACCTGACCAAAGCGTTATCTGCCTCGGATTTTGGTTTAACCATTAACGAGCCAGTGCAGTACACGGTTATCCCGCAGCGGCTGTACTATTTGGGACTTCAACAATCAGAAGCATTAGTGAACGAGCTATACCCCATTCGTGACGAGCTGAGCAAACTATCTAATTACATAGCTGACTACAATGACAAAACCTACCAAGGGTATGCTAAATACCTTGTTAGCGATGAGGCACAGTTAAAAAATGACGGGCTTCGGTGGTATTTTTCTTCAGCAAATAAAGGTTCTAAGGAAAAGAATATAGCCTTTCAATCGGCTTTTCTCGCGCTCAATAACCCAACACAAGAATCAACCCTTGAACTACTCAACAAACACAAGCCTGCACTCCATTATGAATACGTCGACAAATTCCACCCTGAGCGAACATTGACGATTGGCAACAGGAAGATAACCGGACTTAGAGAGGCGCAATCATTATTTAAACAACTCAATGGTGGCTGCCTCTGGGCATTAATGTCCCGCACAGGTATGCGCGCTGATGAAACCTTTCACCTACATACCGCAAATGGGTGCACAACAGAAACCATATCAGGGCAAACCATTTACGTTATTCATGCAGACCTCTCAAAAACCGCCAAAGGCTCTCAGTCAAAGCAGGATGAGTTTGTCACCACAGAGGTCGGCAAAAAGGCTTACGAGATCCTGCAAGCGCTTCATTCGCCACTTAGACAGCGTCACCCCGATAGCCAAGCATTTTTCCACAAGACAAAAGAGGGCTGCGGTGCTACCAACAAAGATAACCTTACTAGACATACAAAGAAGTGGTTTGAAGGCGCACTAGGAAAGAAGCTAGCGCTAACCAATGACGATGTCATCGATTTGAAGATTTCCGACCCTAACCTTTCGTTTAATGTGGGGGATGACTATAACTTCTCAGGACATCAGCTGCGTCGCTCGTTTGCCTACTATCTTATCGGCTTCGAGCTTTGTGCGTTCCCCCAACTCAAGCAGCAGTTCAGCCATGTATCGATGGCGATGACACGCCATTACGCTAAGAATGCCAGTAAGTTCCAAAAAATCAGAAAGCAAAAACAAAGCTTGGCTCACGCCATTGATGAAGAAAGGATTGATCAAAAAGCGCAGGTGTACCTCAACATCTACAAGAAGCTAGCAAACAAAGAGCGTGTCGCTGGCGGCAAGGGCAAAGAGTTTGCCAAAAACATTATCAAGGCTGAGCGTAACCTTTTTAAAGATAAGGTCGATAACGACATGCTCTCGCTCAACTATTGGAAAAATCAAATCCGAGATCAAAAGCGCCACATCCACGCTGTCGCCCCTGGCGTTTACTGCACTTCAACAGGTTGTAGCCTACGTACACAAGTCAACCTATTAGAATGTGTAGACTGTAAGAACGACTATATTGTCGATGCCGTGTTTGCCGAAGCTAAGCGCAAGGAAGCCGAAATTCATATGCTATGGGACATTGAGCATGATGAATTAACGCCTCAAACAGCGTCAGAAGTGTATGTCAAAATCACGGCGGCTGAACGCATTATGAAAGACTTAGATATCAGCTATGAACCCGTTGTAATACCACAAGAAGTTCAAGACATGCTGATACCCTGCGGAGTGACTGCGTAATGACACAAACAACCAAGAATAAGCTCATAAATGCCCTAGAGCGACTGTTAGAGGGTAAGCCTGAAAACCGAGAGCTAAAGAAGAAAGCCCGAGAAGGTAAGCTAAAAATCAACAATAGTACCGTCGAGAAAGAAGCTGGACTTTCTGTTGGGGCATTGCGCAGGCACAAAGATGTTAAGGATATGGTGGAGAATAAGTCACTGGAATTTCGTGTAGCACAAGATGATTCAAGCCAGTCACCTATTGATGTTTTACAGGCGGAAGTGAAACAGCTAAAGCTCGACAAGACTCAAGCTAATAAGAAAAAAAAGGAGTACCTCGACATCGCTAGAAGCCATGAACAAGCACTAGCCAAACAAGCAGCAAGCCACATAAAAATGGTTAAGGAACTCATGGAGATGTTGCATGAAAGTGAGCGAGAGAAGGCAATGGATAAGGTCATCAAAGCAAGGCCAGACAACCTTATCAAAGGCGATTTTAGATAAAAGTATCCTGTTTAGTGTAATCACTAGACAGGACACTGAATTAACGTTAAAAATGTATACTCTAACGTAATATAAATGCACTAAATAGGACATAGCGAACAAAGCTACGCCACATACCATTAATTGAGAAAGTAAGGACAAAACCAATGGCAATCGAAGCCGGACAAACAGCACCAGATTTTACTTTAAATGACCAAGACAATAACCCAGTGAAGCTATCTGAGCTTCAAGGAAAGAAGGTCCTGCTCTACTTCTACCCACGAGCTTCAACACCAGGCTGCACAGTTCAGGCTCAAGGGTTGCGTGACACTAAAGCTGAGTTAGATGCTCACAACGTTGTTGTGTTAGGTCTAAGCCCCGACACCCCGAAAAAACTGACGAACTTTATCAACAAGCAAGAGCTGAACTTCACTCTGCTAGCCGATGAAGAGCACGAAGTGTGTGAGAAGTACGGTGTCTGGCAACTCAAAAAGTTCATGGGCCGTGAAAACATGGGCGTTGTAAGAACAAGCTTTCTGATTGATGAGTTTGGTAACCTTGAGCATGTGTTTAACAAGTTCAAAACCAAAGACCACCATGAAGTTGTATTGAACTACCTAAACAGCAAATAACCGTCCATGAGCAATTAACTCTTCAACTTGGGGGCAGGCATGATTGGCTACATTCGAATATCAGATCCACAAAGAGCCGATGGCGAATCACAAAGAGAAGCTATCAAGGCGTATGCCGCTAAACGTGGCATACAAATATCGGATTGGATAGAAGAACATGTGTCTGCCACCAAGACTGAACTTAGTGAGCGGAAGTTATCTTCCCTCATTACCTCTCAACAAAGCATCATTGTATCGGATATCACTCGGCTGGGTCGCCACAAGGTTATGGAGTTGGTCGGCGCTATCGGCCAGATAGCCTCATACGGTGAGCTGCATTTAGCATACAACGACATCATAATTAACTCTGAGAACGTTGATAATGCTGAAATCATTTTTACAGTTATTGGGCAGTCTTTTGCCAGCGCTGTAGAGGCTCAGAAACGATCTGAACGAGCCAAAGCAGGTCACGCTAAACGAAAGGCCAAAGGGCTATCATCTGGTCGTCAGAAGGGACAGAAGGTTAAGTCCAGGCTTGATGAGCATACGGCGTTTATATTGAACCTCCTCGACACCAAGGCCTCCAAAGCTGAAATCCTAAGAAAACTAAACGAACGCGGTGTTTCGATTACTAGAAGTAGATTTTATTCTTGGTTAGAAGACCGTGGACTTCATAATAAGAAGGCTGAATTCCAGACCGATATGTTCCAAACATAAAGCTAACTAACTTCAAGCCCCGCTAATCACTAACTCGTTTTTGGACAGAAATCATTTAGAGTACTCTGTCTACGTCGACTAATATTGATTAGAAAAAGTATCCGAAATTATCAAAGATCTATAATTAGTTTCACCCTCTTTATCTACAAAACGAGCGGTGAACGGTAGCCGAAGAGTACAGGGCAAGATCACGAAGCTTTACCTTGTGCTAAGTTTTTTATCTTATACTTCTTTTTGATAACAAACCAAGTCAACCATGTCTAAGCTCAATTTATTCAAGTACTTTGTAGCCTTCATTGCATTTTGACCTTATAACTCTTTATTAAAAACGACGTATACTCCCTCAAAAGTAGCAACCAACTCATCCGCACAAAATAGATTGCAGGCTATTTGAACACGACCTTTTCCCTTGCGTTGAAACGCACGATGAAACCGAGACCACGCCGTAAGGTTGTCATATTTACATACTGCTGTTACATCTTTGCTGGCGGGTTTCAAGTATCGAATGCTATTTTTTTGAATAACAATTTGATGTTTTTTACCCTCCAGCTGGGCATAAACTAAAGACCAACCTGCCAAAATACCAACAACAGACAAGCTGCCGCCAAACACCGTATTCATGTGGTTTGTATTCATTCTCAATGGTGCAGTAATCTCGATATTTTTGCTGCTACAAGTATTCACACCGATACCGAGAGACTTTGATACTGGTATATGATGATGAAGGTAGACTTCAAGCTCTCTATGTTTCATATAGACCGTTGCCTTTTTTAGACCGCCAAAATATTGCAAAAGTCCGTTTTAGAGGGATGCAGGAATTACATTTTAGCTAATTCAGTTAATACTTGCTTATACGTATCCACTGATTGGGCTCCAGAAATAGCGCTCTCGCGATTGAATACAACTGTTGGAACACCTGATATACCCGCTTGTTTCCATTTCTGTTCCAGCGACTGGACATGACTTCGCATATTATCGTCATCTAGGCATTGCATTGCTTCGTCAACATTAATACCAAGACTTTGCAACTCTTGCTCGAGGGTACTCTTGCTGGATATATCTTTTTGCTCGCTATAAAACGAAGCAAATAACCGGTTTTTAAGCTCGGTTTGCTTGCCTACACTTTTTGCATGCTCCAGAAGAATATGAGCATCAAGGGTATTTACAGCTTTTAGCCCGTCAAAGTAGTCGAATTTAAACCCAACGTCTTCTCCAAGCTCTGTCATCTCTTTTCTGAAACGAATGCTATCTTCTAATGTAGTACCGTACTTCCTTTTAAGGTGGGCACGTAGGTCTTCACCTTCAAGCGGCATATCTGGATTTAACTGAAAAGGTTGCCACTCAATCTCAATGCGATCTTCTATCCCAAGCTCTTTTATCGCGGTATTTAAACGCTTATAACCGATAATACACCAAGGACAAATCACATCTGACACTATATCCAATTTGATTTTCTTATTCATATTTAACTCTTTTTTATCAAGCGTTTAGCTTCAATTTTATTTCATTAAATAACACTAAGCTGAATCCAAATTGTTTATTATTCGGTATCCTGCTCATTTTCACCGTAGAGAGTTGCGGTTCTATATTTTTTGCTCACAAAGCTGAATTGTTGGAACGGTATTAGTGAAGTTCGGTACATCAGCTTTTATCTTCTCTGCATTTGGGCCAAATGCCGTTTGAAATGACTCTATAGATTCAAATGAAATTGTACTAATCGCCACATATGCCGCTGCTTCACCAGGAACAACACTTGTTAGCCCTGCATCTACTGTCGCCCCTTTTAGTGCGTCTCCCAGAAGCTCTCCTATCATAGGAACATGTTTGTTGCAGTAGTAATCAAAATCAAAAATCACATCATCGTTATTTGGGTATATTACGTATACTTTAATCATTGCTTTTTCCCTTTTTCTTTCACTAAAGTTTTAAACTGTTGGGGGTTACATTTTGTTCTTGGGCATTGCTTTTCCAATCATTGATTCACCCATTATTGCCTGCTTTTGGTGGGAGATGATCCCAGAAAGAATAGCGGTCATTCGATTACGTTTACCTGGAACCACAACTGCTTTTCTACCCAAACCATTGATAGCTATTTCTGCTACTTCCGCAGGATCTTTTGCAACCATAGGTAGTTTTGACCAGTCAACACCATTATCAGCAGTCATCGGTGTAGTTGTTAACCCAGGAGAAAGAACCGTTACATCAATACCTTTGGGTTTAAGTTCGCCATGAAGAGATGCACCTAGCTGAAGAACATAGGCTTTGGTACCTGCATAATTTGAAAAATATGGGGAAACCATATGACCAGAAAGACTTGATACCATTAAAATACCGCCTCTTTTTCTTTCGATCATCGCTGGTGTAAAGTGGTGAGTCAGTTGCAATACAGAGGTAACGTTAAGCTGTATCATCTTCAACTCTTGCTCTAGAGATGATTTAGCAAACGAACCATTAACTTCAATACCAGCGGCTAGTACAAGTAGCCCAATACTTTTGTCAATTTGCTTAACTTTTTCGACGCCTTCTGACGTACTTAAGTCAGCAGAAACTGTCATTGCTTTAATTCCGTAGCGTTCCGTAAGCAACGTAGCTTGCTCTTCAAGCTCTTTTTCTCGACGAGCGACCAAAACAACGTTCAATCCTTTTGCCGCAATCTGGCTTGCCATTTCTGCGCCAATGCCTGATGTTGCCCCTGTGATAAGTGCCCAATCACCATATTTTTCTTTAAAGCTGATACCCATAATTCGTTACCTTTCTCTGTGTTTAGTTGATGGGGTAACTATATGGAATTTGGAGGTACAGAGCTCTCCATAAAAGTTCAAAAATTGCTCACATTAGTTCAAACGAGCCAACCTGAATAGAAAGGTTAAAATGCGGTGGTGTCAAGTTAAACGAAATTGAGAAGGGGATAGGCCTGTTTGTCCTTTAAAGGCACGGTTAAACGTGGAAACCGACTCGAAACCCGTTTCAAAAACGATGTCGGAGATACGTAAGCTATTATCTTTCAGTAACACTTTAGCTTTGTTGATTTTTAATTTGCTAATGTATTTTATTGGGGGTTCTGAATACACCTCTTTAAACTTACGTTTAAAAGTAGAAACACTCATATGACACAGTGCTGCCAACTCATCCACACTCAGATCCGCATACAGATTACTTTGGATAATATCTTCAAATTTGGCAAAGTTAGGTTTAAACATAGAAGCAAGAAAATCGAGTTCAGAAGGTGCGCCGGTTCTTTTCGCCATAAGAATGACAAATTCACGTAGTTTGCTCTCGATAAGCAAATCATCCGCCAACTCTGGAGAATCCAGCAATATACTGATGCTATCACGATAGTGCTCTAGCAATTTGTCCACTTCAACCTGCAAAATATTATAATCGACCCTGTATTTTGACTGGCTAATATCAAAGTTAAACAGTGACTGAAATATTTCAGGATAGAGAAGGATACCAATCGCTTCACCTGCACCTTCATCATTATGATAGCTAGTGTTTTCATAAAAGTAGTTAGTGCATTTTGCCAGTATTCCGCAGTTTTTGTTCAATGAAGCAGATTCTGTCTGTTCCCTGACGTTAAAATCGCCATTTGTGACAAACGCAAAACACGCTTCACTGTCTACAAATACGCGCGGCATACGTTTGAAACTGGGTATATCTTGTTTTTGAAAAACAATACGTCCATTATATTTTATTGTTTTCATTTAAAGGCACCATTCAATAGTATTGCGATAAGGATAAAGCAGTCTACCTGCTCGATTAACTAATTGGCTCAACTAGAATCGTGTTGCTACGGTGCTGCATTCATAATCATTAGACATCTAAAACTCGACAACAAAACTAAAGCTCGAGAATAGCCTACGCATAATCTATTTTTCAAATGTACTCAATACAAGCATGAATACGTGTATAGATCGAGCGAGAGATTCATGTGGTCTTTGCCCTCTTGATTGAACTTTGAGTCCTTGACGAAACGTAAGGAAATAGTCGGTCAAATGCTCCGCATCTATACCATCAATAAGTCGTTCTGTTTTCTCATATTGAGTAAAAAATGCCAGTGTTGCAATACGACCTTGTTCAAACTTCTTAATAACATACTCATAGAGGGCTGGTTCGTTTGATTTTAATTCAACAATACTGTTTGTAATTAAGCAGCCGTAAGTGAGTAGATCATTCTCTGGATTTAAGAACTCACTATCAAATAAATATTGAAGATTCTCTGATATTAATTTATCTGAGTCGAGTTTCCTGAGTACCACAGACATGTGATGCTCAACATAGAAATCTACTATACATTTAAACACGGTTTCTTTGTTGCCAAACGCGTTGTAAATACTGGTTTTAGTTAATCCTGTAACGGTCGATAATTGATCCACCTTAGTCGACGCATAACCATGCTGCCAAAAATATTTGGCCATAACTCCAAGCACTTCTATCTCGTCAAACTGTCTTTTCTTTGCCATTTATCTATACAACTACATAAAATTCTTATTGACACCTATTGTACTAGTTAGTACATTAATTGCAAATGTACTAACTGGTACAATTAAACAAAACAATGAGGAACAAACGATGTTTTCAGCTATAGCACTATCACTACTTGGATTTGCCTCAACGGTGATTGGAAGTTTGCATTACTTTCTAAAAGTAAAAAAGAACAAGCCTCCCAAAAATCCTATCATCCTTATGCTAGCACTTGCGGCAGGTGTCCTTTTGGGGCTAGGTGCAATTATCAGTGGGATTATAAATATGCATTGGAGCTTTGTTTTCGTTGTCTTAATGTCCAGCTTTTCCATATTTCTTGGTGGTAAATTCATTTGGGTATTCAGTCAAAAAGATACTCCTCTAGGTGATATTAAAGTTGTAATTGGAGATAAGTTCCCACAATTCGAATCAACAACATATGACAACGAGATTTATTCGGCTGATGACATAAAAAATCAACGCGTTCTACTCAAGTTTTACCGAGGTGCTTGGTGTCCATACTGTAGTGCTGAATTAAAAATGTTTAACGATATGAAACCGACCCTAGATCGATATGGCGTTAAGGTCGTTGCGTTGTCGGGAGATACGGCAGAACAAGCAAAAATGCACATCGAACGAGATAGTTTAGATTTTCTTCTTTTGTCAGACCCAGAACTCAAAGTAGTTAAACAATACGGCGTTGAACACCACAAGGCTTTAGGGGCTGACTCGTCTAAAACAAAAACAGTATTAGGGCTGCCATTTCCTACTTCATTTGAATACAAATCAATGTCTATCCCAACATCGGTCTTAATTGATGAACATGGTGTCATCCAATGGATAGATCAGTCTGAAGACTATCGACTAAGAGCAAGCGAAGAACGATTAACTCAAGCCTTACGTAACGCTTTCACCATTAATAAATAATAAACCGAGAGAATTATTATGTTTAACTACCACAATATTGAAACAGCACCAGAAGCTTCAAAGCAAATGATGGAGCAATCTAAAAAATCACTTGGTTTAATTCCAAATTTACATAAAGTGCTAGCAGATGCTCCCGCAACTTATCAAGCTTATTTGAAGACTTATGAGTTATTCACGCAAAGTACACTATTCAGTCCACTCGAAGCTCAAGTGGTTCTGATGACCTCAAACTTTGAAAACAACTGTCACTATTGCGTTCCTGGTCATACGTGGATCATGAAATCAGCTAATATGCCAGAAAGCATTATTGAAGCACTACGGGAAGGAAATGAGTTACCTGATGTCAAACTACAAGCGTTGCATGTCTTTACTAAAGAGCTACTAGATAATCGTGGTCATATAGGTGATGAAAAGTTGCAGAACTTTCTAACGGTAGGATACACTGAGCGGCATGCACTTGAAGTGTTGACAGGCTTAGCTTGCAAACTCATTTCAAATTTCACCAATGCATTATCTCATACACCAGTTGATGCCCCATTAAAGGCTTTTGACTGGACTCACCCTTCAGAGAGGTAAGATCAATCTGAAGAGAGTATCTACTGATACTCTCTTTTAATGGCCGTGTATTTTCATAAGTATATGTGTTGTGGATTAGTAAATTTGGCCACATAGTCAGAACTCTAGGCATAAAGAAAAGTAAGTCAAATTACGAATCTTTAGTATAGCCTCATTCCTGCTCTAGCTTGTTATGGGGCATAAACGCGTTAAGCCCCTAACCCACTTCTGGACATTTCCAATGTTAGGAATGTAAGTAATACTAAAAACTTACAAATAATTTTTCTATATCAAGAGTGTGTTCAACTAAATGTTAGTGGCCAAATTCACTAAGCCACTACAATCCGATTCTTAAGTTTCTAGACCGTCCGTATAATCACCGCAATTCACTTAGCCCCAAAGCTATAGCTTCTTGCCGAAATCGCCCTAAAATATTAACGGTTTTGTCATACGAGCTTGTTAAAAAATGTTCTTCAACGGTTTCACTCTTTCCGTTAAAGGTTGAATGATCAATGAATTTATCATTCTCACAGAATTTGAGTTCTAATGAAGGGCTAGCCTTGCTTTCCTTAGCAAATGTTACCTCTGAAGAAGCTTCATTATTAGCATCTTTTTCATCACAATCTTTCATCTTTTCAAACTGAACGACATCAGCTTCAATAGGTACATCTTGCTTAACTCTATAAGCATATTCCAACAGCTTTGGTTCAGCAGGCATATACATAATAGCCTCTTGATTCGGGGAACTTGTCATTCTAAGTATTCGACCTAAAATTTGTCTATAATGCATTTCTGTTTTGATATTTGTTAGGTGGCAGCAAACCTGTAATCGAGGGATATTAGTTCCTTCACTAATCATGCCTACCGAAATAATCCATTTAGTTTTTGCATGTCTAAATTGTTGAATAATATTACTAGGATCATTTTCTTTGTACGTAACAACAACGGCATCTATGTTAAAATAGCCTTTCATTAATCTTGAAATCTGTTTTGCATGCTCAATGGATGAAGCGACGATTAATCCTGCTGCATCGGAGTTTTTCGCTCTTATTGATGTTAGTTTTTTTTGTGCTGAAGATACGATGTACTTAATGACCTTTTCGTTTTCAATAACTTCCTGATACGAAATGATTGACTCAGACAGTAAAGACTTAAAGCTCGTAAAGGTTTTAGTTTCATCGTCATCAATAACTGAAATGTTATTATTATCCACAGCTATTATCTGCGGAATTCGGCAAACACCATCCTGAATAGCCTCAGCAAGCCCATAAACGTAGTCACATGAAATTTTATAGCTTGGGTGTATATAGTTAGAAAGAACGATAGGAGCAGCGTCTGAGCGCCAAGGGGTTCCTGTTAGTGCTAGTGTGTATTTAGCTCTACCTTTGATGTTTAATATTATTTGTTCTCCCCATGCATTTGCATTCTCAATATTTGATCCTGCGCAGTGGTGGATCTCATCAAAGATTGCAAATACTCGATATCGAGAAAATAGCGCCCAAAATTTTGCATCGAGATGCTGTAAGTTTTGGTATGTCATAGATTGCCCTTTAGCACCCAACAAACCATCAAATCGTTCATTAATTCTCAATTGTAAACTTTGACTGAAGTCTTGAGATACGATGGAGGAAGGTGAAAAACAAATGACTAAATCAATCAGGTCGTTTTTCAATAATTGGTCGGCTAATTCAGATGCCATCAAGGTTTTACCTGCGCCAGGTGTTGCTAGGGCTAAAAAGTGGCAGTTGCCATTCAAGTATTGCTTTAATGCTTTATTGATACAACTCATTTGCCATTGTCTTAATTTCATATTTTCTCTAATGGTTTTAATTGCTTAAGTAGGCCTTCAATGGCTCTAATTTTCCCTAGGATTTTAGTGTTATTGTCTCTGGCTATGTTGTATTGCGGTTGTATTTCATCAACTAATTCAGGGCATTCTGAATAAAGCTCCTTGTATGCTTCTGACTCTCCTAAATTCAATAACAATTCAGCTTTATAGTGATTCAACTTGCTAAGTAATTGCTCTTGCTTACCATCAGGCTTCTTAAGTGATTTTATTGATTCAGACTTAACTTTTAAGGCTATTGCTTCAACGTCAAAACCAACTGTCTTTTTAAAACGAGTTAACCCTTTTTGTTTCGGTATTATTTTTTTAAGCCAGCCTTTTTTCACCAGCTTTAAAAGTTCGGCATATATTTTTCTTCGAACAATCGAAGGGTCTAAAGAGATATCTCCTTTCAATGCGAAATAGGCTGAACGGACATCATTGGTGGTGAAGTTGTCAAAGTTTTTCACCAGAATAATTTGAGCAACAATAGGGTCCAGTTTCAAAGTAAATCCTGATTCAATTAAATATAATAATGGGTATTATAGGGCGTGGTGCTTTAGCGCTCAACATGAAAATCTAATCATTTTACCTAAGGGAAAACTAGGGTGAGTGATTTAGTTAAACAGTTTGGTGATATGTTGCGCCTAAAGCGCAAAGACGCAGGTTATTCTCAAGAAGGTTTTGCCGCCTTTGTAGGTATTGAAAGAGGCAATTACGGCAAGATGGAGCGAGGCTTAGTTAATATAAAATTAGAAACCTTGTACAAATTGGCTAATGCGTTAAATTGCGAATTTGAAGAGATCATGCCGCCAAGAATAAAGTATAAAATTAATTTAGATTAGTCTAAAACATTCTAGTATCACATTCGTGATTCTTTAACCGCGACGTATACGACCTCTTGTCAATTGTGGCCTACGCAAAAGAAACCCACACGCGTAAAGAGCGCGTAGCAACAGGCAGTACAGGCAGTACAGGCAGTACAGGCAGTACAGGCAGTACAGGCATATCAAGTTTTGCTAAACCACTACAGTTACACGACAAGGATTTTATAGGAGCTTAGCGGGTCGGTGGCATCTTATTGAACGTGATACCACCCCTTCTAGCGTAAACATTTCACTGCTCGTTATTAGGGCAGGATCATAATCAGTATTAGCTGACAGCAGCAGTTGATTATGAGTATCAATAATTTTGCAAACAAATTCACCGTTATAACACCCGACGATCACATCGTTATTTTTAACGGTTAACTGCCTATCAACCACAAGAATATCGCCATCAAAGATGCCGACTCCATGCATCGAGTCGCCCTTAGCTTGACCTATAAACGTAGCGCTTGGGTGCTCTATTAGTAAATCATCAAGGCATAAGGGTGATTGCTTATATTCTGCGGCCGGGCTTTCAAAGCCTGTAATACCAGCACTTGCGTATATAGGAATAATCTTCATAACCAACACCACTGTACTTATATACAGTTATGGTAGTTAATTCTATTATTTTTGCAAGACTTTCTGAGTTCCATCTTGGAAGTATCGCTGCACTAGCTCTTTTCGCAGAATGGTAATTTTTTTATCAGCACTAATGCCCACTTTATCATTAGGCAATATCACGATTTCAATATCATCTAATAGATTGCCATGGGCATCATGCACCCCAGAGAGCACAACTGATTCATCTTTCAGGCGGGTTAAATACAACATAAAACATTCCTTGTTTTTAATATGTCGATAAAGTGTAGACCATTTTTATGAATTGCGAATAGAATAGATAAAGCCTAACGCTATAAATAATAAGGATGTTTAATGGGTCAAAGTGATAGTAAAAATACAAATATTGAATCCTACATCCATGAAGTTCTGTTATTAATTACTATTCAATCTCTGAATTTCTGCCCAAACGATATGCGTTTTGTTTCAAAAAAGATAAGACAGGCATAACTTCTAAGTTGAACGAGGCCCTTTCACATTAACGTTTCTAAAGCCAAAGCTTTATTAGGCCTACTTACTTTTTAAGTGCTAAATTGATTTGTGAGGTATAAATATGTTACGCCCCTAGCCCATTTATGGACATAAATAATTTAGACCTCTGACATGTTTCTGGACATTTTCGTGTTAGGACTTTGGGTAATCATGGCATTTCAGATTACCCAAAGTATGGATAAGCTCTAAACCTGTGGCCAATTTCAATTGGCCACTACAGTGTCCTTTGTTTAACGGCCTTGCTATATTTTTACTTGTTTATGCGTAGTTGACTGTTTACCCAAAACGCCTTTCATAGAAGGCGATACTGGCGTATCAACAGCAAACTCTCCAAACTCTGAGCAAAACTGTTTCCATTGGCGTGATAATAAACCTTTACCTCTGAAAAATGGATGAAACCAAACCCAGCATAATACCCATGTACCACTTACATTTTGAAATGCAGCTCCACCAATACAACGTGTGGGCATTTCAGAGTGCTCTTCTGTGCAAATATCCATTGCGCTTTCAGTAAATAAAAAGCCTACCGTATCACTGCTGTGGTTATTAGCATCGTATTGAACATAATCGTAGTGCATCTCTTTTTTAAAATAAGTTGCAAACTGTTCAAGAGCTTGCTTTTGCGAAATCTCACTTGCATCAGTTACTTTACGTAACCCACAAGCACTTAAACAAGTATCAAATACAGGCAATGATATTGTGTACTTATCGGACATTGAACTCTCCAAAAAAATATAACGCCCTAATAATGGGCAAAAATTGTTGGCTAAAATGTTGAGGAACGAAAACAGCCAACTGTTTTTTGTCCTTATTTATTAGCTTGTTATGTTGCAATGCCACAAGGGTAACCAATTTCTGAAATGTCCTTTTCTAGCTGTTTTAATGATACTTCAGAGTTTACTTCTTTAACCAATTCATCGGTTAAAGGTAAATGGTTATAAATCTTTGCAATAGTTGCAACATCCAGATCTACTTCATAGTACTCTTGAGCAAACACCCTATATGTTTCAGGGTTACAGTCAAAGATTTCTAAAAGATACTCTGAGCCATCAGGATCTTCGTCATCTGCAAATTCAAAGTCACCTTTACCCCAAAAGTTTGCCGAGTGAAGTTTCCAAATACAGAATGAAATATTATCCATAGAGAAAGCGGGTTCTTTAGAAGCAGCGATGAATTCAGAAGGTAATCCTTTTAATAAATCTGGCCATGGAACTTGCCCATCAGTACTCCAAGATGACATTGCTGATTCATGGTCAAAACCTTTAACAAAGCAGCCATTTTGATTGAAAAGTACAGAGAAGTCATCACCACAACCATTTCTCATCGAACCCATTTGTTCATTAACGTCCCAATTTGAGTTGAAGGAATAAAAACGTTCATCCCATTCAGGAGACATAATTGCATCTAGCATTGCGAGTGATTGGAGTAGCTTTTTTAACTCCAACACTTCTGGCATTGAGTTTAAATTTTTAGTTGATATAGCATCCAATGCTGGAGACTCCTTTGCAACATAACGCCGCATTAAGCGGACTAAAATTGTGGGTTATACTGTGAAGCGAAGCGGAACGTAACCCCCTGTTTTAGTTCAGTTAAAATGCCTTGCTAGGTTACTTTACCACTAGATCTTTCGGTTCAAGTCCTAATTCTGTTAATAGTTTTCTAATTTCAATAATTATTTGGTCTTTTTTAGATGGCCACTTTTTTTGGAGAACAGCTAAAGTGCGTTTAATCTCCTCACCATCATATGCATTACCACTTTTAATTGATTGCTCTTGTTTTTCAATCTCTTCTTTTAATCTATCTATTTCAGAGTTTAGTAGCTTCGATATAGCGATTAAGCTACCTCGATAATCGTCCCTTGTGCTCACAATCGCTCTCGCATCCACCAACAAATCATCTGATTTCCCAGGGGTTGCGTTATATATCATTTCACCTAATCGTTCAGTATAAAGTGACGGTGCGGATTCCGTTTTCTTTACATAAACCCTATTCGCGGTTTCGATTCCAATCTCAATTCCTCGCTTTTCTGCAAAAAAATCTGTTATAAAGAAAACTGCAACTCCTGTCAAAACACCTGAAATTATGCCAATTAGAATATTATCTATATATTTTTTAACCCGACTCTGTTCAGTCATATCACTCTCCTTGTAATCTAACGCCCAGCTCAGCGGGCAATTGGAGCGCAGCGGAAATTGTTCCGCTGCAGCTGTTTGTTATGTTTAAAATGGCAGGTCATCTGGTTCATCTAGCTTGCTTACCGTTGCCTCAACAGAGGCAGCGAGAGCTTCAACTTTTCCCAAGAGTTCCAATACGGACTCTATTGAAACCTCAATTGCTTCCCCGTCCTTGTTGTATCCTGCTCGATGAACACAATCATGACGCTTCATGACATCTTTGAATAACCACGATATATCACCAAAATCATGACCAAGAACATCCTTAAACATAGGCTTTACTTTCTTTAGATCATGAAATATTAGATCTTTGAGATAAGTAGCCACCGTGACCTTTAAACTTGATTGCTTTTCAAAAATCTCTTTAAGAGTAAATGTCCGTTTTGAGAATTCGGGGTCTGTTTCAACGAGTTTTCGTATCAACTCTTCAGAATTTGTAACTTTATGAATAAATGTTCCTGCCAAATAACCTTCAATTGCTGATACAACGTGACCATGTAGCATGACCCATAGGCTAAACAGGGTGTCAGGAGGAACTTCTACTTCTAGTAATGTTCTGACACTCTTCAAATGGTTTTGCAGAATTTCAAGATGAGTTTTACTATCGATATACCAGTAAAGCTCATCAGCTTCATCTTCTGGGTAATACGGCATCCCGTAATTTACATCCACATGCCCATAATCAATTGATGCCATCGCACTATAAAAAGTGTTAGTAACTTGAACCGTATATTCTTTATCGCAAGAAGGGCAAAGCACCTCCTGCCAAGAGTCGGTTTGGCTATCCTTATTCTTTTCGGCGGAAAAGTCAGGGTCTTGTACATAGACTATATCTTCTACATGCTCACCACATTCGCACGCAAACGAGATATCCATCTGTAAACTCATAACTCTCCTTTAAACATAACGCTTGCAACAGCAGCAAATTAAGAGCCTAAGCGAATAATTTGTCTGTCTGCTTGCTCTTGTTAAGCATCGCTACGTACGACTGCACTCATTAATTGTCTCAATAAAAGAAAATCGTCCGGTGCAATAACATCCATCATTCCTGTTTCAGGATCCACAAAGTATTGAGCTACTCGTTCATGATTGAAAGTACTTACATCCAAAGGGTGCTCTGCAAATGGGTTGTGTAAGATATGTAATCCATCTGCAATATCTTCTGCATAATCGGCTTTCATAGAATTACGCATCTCTGGGAAGATACTGTCATCAACAGGTAAATGACTAGTATGATAGACGGTTTGAGCACTTGGATTATCTGCCAAAGCACGAATTTTACCCCAAGTAGCTAAAGAACTATAAATTACAGCGCTAACATCTTTGAATTCATCCGTGGTGAAAAGACCTAATGGTATTGTGGCATTTTCATTTTTTATCACAGCATCAACTGGATATTTAATTAATTCATTAGCACCAGTTGCAATCGTTGTTTCCTCATCAACATATAGTCCATATAAGACTGCGACAATTGCTCTATTTACAGCATAGTGTGAATAAGGACGATCAAAAGATGCCAAACCAATAACATAGGGTTTATCTTTTACATGTTCTAGTTTGGAGTAACTAGTTCGATATTTTTTTATTTTGGACGAAAGGCTATTAGATATTCGAATTGCTGATTGTTGATTGAAAGTAGCAAAATCCGTTGGCGCAAATTTTTGAGAATGACCTGCAGGTGCTTCTCCGCCTTGGGGTGGTGCTGCAATTGTTGCTTCTAGTACAATAGGCCTGTCTAATTCAGTTACAAAATCTGGAGCATACTGAGAAAAGTCCGTATTAGCGCCAAGTTCATTTAAAAATGCATTAAGATATAACTCCCACATAGACGATTCGAAAGTAGTCTGAAGTTCATACACAAACTTTCCATCTCTATCTTCAAAACCTTTAGCCCATGAGTTTAAAACTTCTCGTTCAGGTCCGTATTGTTTCTGAAGCATCATTTTAAATATTGGATGTAACTTTTCATCCTCTGCTATAGGTGTAAATAAATCCATCATAACCCCACGATGTTGATGCGCTGCTTAACGGCCCAATTAACAGGCAAAAAATAGTTGGTTAAAATAAGCGACGAAGGAGCAAAAACCAACTGTTTTTTGTACTTGTTTAATTTCTTGTTAGGCAGCTATTGCACACAGTTTCAATTTCATGGGCTGAACAGATAATGCTGAACCTTCACGAAGAGCTTCTAATGCACCGTAAGGCTCAAAGCCATAGGCTTCATATAACTTTACTGCATTTTTATTAATGGTTGTTACCGCTAATGAAACATAATCTAAATTAAGTTCATTTGACCACGCTATGATGTTTTTAAGCAATAAACCACCTACACCTTGACCACGAACATTAGGAGAAACCCACATTTGATAAATATGAGCGGTTTTATCTTGAGGATTATGAAGTAATCCCCAAGCTAGACCAACTGCAAGCCCATTAAGCTCTGCAACAAGTGGTAGAGCAAATTTAACCATATTATCTAGGTCAAGACGAGAAACCCATTCCTCACGTGAAAATGAAAACTCTTTTTCATAACTACTACCAAAAGAGTTCGGAGAGTCCTGAAGAGAAAGAAGACGAAGCTCTCTGTATGTTGACCAATCATCTTTATT
The DNA here is from genome assembly GCF_041468785.1 of Shewanella sp. 10N.286.52.E4. Classification (NCBI taxonomy): domain Bacteria; kingdom Pseudomonadati; phylum Pseudomonadota; class Gammaproteobacteria; order Alteromonadales; family Shewanellaceae; genus Shewanella; species Shewanella sp. 10N.286.52.E4. The sequence continues at coordinate 212,485 of NZ_JBFRJJ010000024.1, read as the reverse complement.
TAAGGCTCTAATGTTGAAACTACTCACCTAGCTTTCCTTTGCTGCCTAACGCCTCATTCAGAGGCAAAAAATAGTTGGTTAAAATAAGCGACGCAGGAGCAAAAACCAACTGTTTTTTGTCCTTTGGAATGACTTGATACTCATTGAGCCCCCTCCCTAGCAAGCCGCAACAGCGGTATGCTTAAGGTGACCAAACCAACAGGAGAAAGCTCAATGAGATTTTATAATAACTCACATCCATACTACTGTGGTATCGATTTACATGCACGTTTACTTTATGTATGCATCATTGATTCTAAAGGGGAAGTTGTCGTCCATAAAAAGATTGGCGCTGACAAAGATGACTTACTACTCATACTTGAACCCTATATCGGCAATGTCATTGTCGGGGTTGAGTGCATGCATTGTTGGTATTGGGTGTCAGACTGGTGTGCTGAACTGGGTATCGATTTTGTGTTAGGCCATGCGCTTTATATGAAGGCGATTCATGGCGGCAAAACTAAAAATGATAAAGTCGATTCCTTTAAAATTGCGACATTGCTTCGTGGTGGTAACTTCCCCATAGCCTACGATTACCCCAGTGAAATGCGCGCTGCACGTGATCTGTTACGCCGTCGTATGAAGATTGTCCGTCACGGCGCTATGCTCAAAGGTCATGTTGTTAACACCAACAGCCAATACAACTTACCTGCCACTGACCTAAACCTTAAAAACATCTCAGCAAGACAAAAACTGCGGGAGCAATATCAAGACCCTATTGTGCAACGTAATATCGATTTAGACATGGCACTCCTTGATTGCTATGCCAAGGAACTCGCGCAGGTCGAATGGTTCATTGAAAAACAGGCAAAAAACCATAATCCCGTCTATCTAGAACTGCTTAAAACCGTGCCTGGTATTGGTAAGGTTTTATCGCTGACAATTCTATATGAAATCGGTGATATAGCCCGATTTGAATCGGTACAAAAATTTGCCTCATACTCTCGTTTAGTAAAGTGCAAAGCTGAATCAGCCGGAAAAACCTACGGCACGAATGGCAATAAAATCGGTAATGCTCATTTAAAGTGGGCATTCTCTGAAGCAGCGGTGCTTTACCTACGTGGCAATGACAAAGCCCGTAACTACCTTAATCAATTACAAAAACGAATGAGTAAAGCCAAAGCATTATCGGCACTCGCTCATAAGCTTGGTCGCTGTGTTTATTTCATGTTGAAGAACAAAACGGTATTTGATGAGCAACGATTCTTGAAAGGATAAGTCGCGCAATAAGGTGAGCTGAACATCTAACTAGATACTCTTGAAAAGAGAAGCGAGCATGACCGTGAATGATGTGGCTAATGAAGCAATGACTTCACACCATCATCACTATGCCAAATGCTATTTAAGCTACATCGCCTTGATTAGACGCCTTATTGGCGCGCATTAATAAGTACAATTACCAAAGTCGTTTACACCTTAAATGAGCCTGAAACTAACTGTGCACAAAGCACCTCTGACTTGAATAGTGCCATCTTAGGGTTAACCGATAAATGTCTAGTGCCCCTGATATTTCAAAGGATTGAAAAGCGTCAGGCAGCGATAAGATCGCACTAAGAGAGCCTCTATATGTGTTTGCTGTAAACGATGATTTGACAGCTAAATGACAGACGAAGTAGATGAATTTGTTGATTGATTTTTATTTGACTGCAAAAGCAGTCAAATAAGTTAGGCTCGCCTATTGACTGGCGGAAGGCTCATATGTGTTAGATGCTATTACGCATGCTTATATTCTAATAATTCACGTAGCGCTTTTGGCAAAAAACTTCTTGCTTTGGATGTTATTATTAATTCATTTTTTTGCCAAAGAACTCCTAAATAGATAACGAACAAACCAAGCAGTGTTAAAGTTATAGGGAATAACCAGCTATCCTTAAAGATATCGGAGGCTAAATGACCTATATAACCAGAACAACCTATTGCACCAAATATAACAAATACTCTTCTGACAATTAGAACTCCAGTAAAAATCATAAATAGATTGATCGTAAAATAGATAAACTTCGATAATTCGCTATCAGAGTGTTGGAGAGACATTCCTCCCCAAAATGCAATTACGCCAAAGAGATATATCCAAAATGAATAATCAGCTTTATTGTGAGATCTAATATCAACCCAAAAAGCTAAAGCGATCATGAGTAGTCCAGAGTACATAGAAACTATTTTTCTGAGTTCCCAGCTATAATCTCCACCATTAATCATGACTGCAACATCCATAGTTAAATACCAAAGAGTTACTGCAATTGGCATAATTAAGAACGGATATTTATATTTCCAAGCAATAATAACTCCTACTGCTAGCGTACTTAATTCCATATAAAGCCAATGCCATTTGATATATCGATGGTATTCACGGTAAACACTGTCATCTGGCCAAACGCCTAAAGCATGCTGTAACCCATAAACCGCTAGTGGTGTTAATGCTATAACAAAAGTTCCACATATTCCTGCGGGGATAGCTAACTCTTTAGACTTAAAAATATTAGTAAGTTTCAAACCAACCGAACCATAAAACAAGGAGATAAAAACAATACCTACTCCACCGAACGACTCCCATCCTAAGTTCATAAAAAGAGTCATTGCTCCGATGGCAATCATTCCTCCGATGTAATAAAGAACGTGTGTAAAATCAAACTTAGGTGCTGTATTTGGTTGCTTGTTTAAAAATTCGATTAATTTTTCAGACTGCTCAAATGAAAGAATATTTTCATTTACAGCGGCTTCAAGGTTTTTCTTAGTAACGTTCAATCAAGACTCCTTTCTATGATGAGCATCTAACGCCGCATTAAGTGGTGAGCAACGCAGACCACTGAACTTAAAGCATTGTGCCGTAAACACTAAATTCAAAGCAAACCAAAAATGCCGAGCGTTGGGAATCCGTCTTAAATGCTTTGTTATGAAACAGTTACAGCAACTTTGACAGTTGCATTAGCAATTCAACTAAGACTTCTGACAACCGATCCAACTCTGGTAGATTGGGGAATATTTCAGTCAAGTAACTATGTGCGGTTCCAACTAAATCTGATTCATTCAACCAGCGTTCAAGCCCGTCGCTGACTAGTTCTTGGTTAGACTCAATAAAATCCTGTATATCGGTTTTTTCGCGCTTATCAAGTTCTTTTGTAGCTTCAACAACATTAGTGAACTTCTCCAAGACCGTGACTTTTAGTTGCTCATAATCCACTCCGTTCGTTGTCACCATAAATGGTTCCGGCTTTTTACCTGCTTCAGTAACAACTTCGAAGCCCTCTACCGACTTCCTATAGTACTCTTCTGCCAATGTAGCCTCCTTGTTTCATAACAGCTTATTCAATAGCAGCACAATAATGTTCCAGGCTGCTCAATTCAAACTTCAAAGATACCATCGCTAAGTTATTGTTGTAAATCGAATATTTTTGCGAATACGTAAATAATGCTCAAAATACTGCCGGAAAAACAATGCGTCTTTGTTTACGAGGTCTATACAACACTTTAAAAAATTTCGCAGTAGACTGATATGTATGGGTTTTCTAGAATGTTACAAAATTATCGATGCGTAAAAAGCTCATTTTACGCATCCTTTGGCGTCAGAATTATCTCAATTTGAAGAAAATCAGTTATACCTGTATAGGCAACCAGTCATTTGGACGACAAGTAAGGCGGTCATAATCGATTAGAAAAAGTGTAGTGGTATAGCGAATTTGGCCACTCTATTGAAGGTGATATTAGATTATTGTGGGTAAATACAAATGACTAAACCTCGAGAGATATCCATTTCAAACACATTTCGGGGCATAAGTGAGTTTCAAACTTTATTGTCGTGGTGATTGATTACTCCCGAATTCAAAATTCGTAGTACTCCTAGAAAACAAACAACTTGATTCTGTAACTTTTTCAAGATAACTTATAGGAAATTATATGTGCTGAATATATATGCGCTAGCCTCATTTAAAGGGTTTAGTAACGAAAGTTATATGTTGTTTTTTATCCTCTAAAGACCGAAGGTATAAAGGCTCTGATTCAGATTCATTAAAATGATGGCTTAGCCCAGCGGTGTTATCTAGATGGCTAATTAGATGCTTAATGACCTCTTTATACTTTTCAGGCACTCGCATTACCGTTGTTTTTTCATATTTAGTTTTTCTACCAGCACCTTGACGATATCCCCCATGCTTTTTCTCTTCTGACATCTTTATTCACCTCTTATTTTTAAGTGTAGACTTACCCTACTTGATTAAGTTACAAAATCAAGGCGCAATATTGTAACTCTCCCTTAAAATCCTAATAATTTAAGGGAGGCTTACAGGCCTGATAAATGTTCTTACCCAAATTTGCAGACTGCTCTTCCGTATGACAATCAGCTATGAACCATTGCACCGCCTAAACTTTTTATGACAGTTCACAACTCTAAAAAGCGTCAAAAACAGCCCTGTTTACAAAAAAATATGACAACTGATATAATTAGGATTCAAAAGGAAAATTTATTAATCTAACTCACTGTTAAGTATAGGCTTCATTGATATTTGTCAATTTTTATGTCTCAAATTATTTCCAAGGGTGATATCCTATGGGTAAAATCTACGATGGCATCCATCGTTTAAGTTTCTTAATTGGTCAAGACGGTAAAGTGGCGCACGTGTTTGATAAATTTAAAACTAAAAATCATCACGAAGTTGTCTTATCAGTTATCGCTGAACACTAATCACAGAATAATATAAGCATTTGAATTAATTCAAATTCTTATACTAAAAGGCTTCGTTAACACGAAGCCTTTTTTGTTACTGATTATTGATTCATTATAAACTGACTTTTATTCCTGAGGCTTTTGTTGACTGTTGGACGGTTTTTTATCCGTTGCTTGCGTTTCATTTTGCTCAGCTTGTTGTTTTTCCGCTTGCCCTTTTTCTGCTAGCAGTTTTGCTTCTCTATCAGCCACTTCTTTTAAGTTACGTTGGATGACATCCTGCTCTTGGGCCTCTTGTGGTAACAAGCTGATGAGCTCGATGCCTATCGGTAAGTCTTGCTCAATACCTGAGACAATTTTTACTTTTTGATCTTTAGTCAAATAAATTAATGGCATTGCAGTTTCGCCATAACGAGATTTAAAGTCTTCCAACGTAAAGTTTTCAGTGATGTTAGTCACCTTGATGACCGCACCTTTAGCCATATAACTGGCAATTCGTGCATATGAGACAGACTCACCAAATAAGCATAAACGTTGTAAATATGATTCAGACAATTGATGTCTAGCACTTCCGCCTTCAGCATTATTTAAACCATAAACTTTTTCACTGCCAAAATAGTCCTGAAAATGAAAACTCACTAGTGGGTTTAATTGTCGATAAGGTGACAGGATTAGTACTCGGCCTATACCGCTTAAGTCCATAAAGTTATCGGCATGCTCTGAAGCTGGGTTGCCAAAATACACTGGAATATTTGCCATACGCGCTTGACGAATATTATCCCAGTTATTATCAGCAAGCATGACTTTGACATTTTTCTCAGTTAACACTTTAGCTAACTCACGTGAAAATTTAGATGCGCCAAATAACAGTAAACCTTGTGATGAATCCGCTTTAACGCCTAAAAATTTTGCCCATGGGCCTGCAGTCAAACTTTGAATAACGACTGTACCGATAATAATTAAGAAAACTAATGGCACAATTGAGCTCGCGCCGTTAACCCCAATAGCTTCTAGCTTTATCGCAAATAGTGATGAGATAGCCGCTGCAACAATACCGCGCGGTGCAACCCAACTTAAAAACCATTTATCAGAGCGGGACAAGTTAGTGCCAATGCCTGAAATCCAAATGCTTAATGGTCTCGCCACCAGCATTACAACCATTAATACACCAATACCACCCCAACCCAGATCTAACATGGCTGTTGAATTTAATCTTGCAGCTAATAAAATAAAAAGTGCAGAAATTAACAGCACCGTTAAAGTTTCTTTAAACTCTAAAATATCCGCAATATCCACGCCGCGCATATTGGCCAGCCAAATTCCCATTACGGTTACAGTCAGCAGACCTGATTCTTCTTGAATTAAGTTAGAACCAACAAACATGCCTAGCATGATGGTTAGCACAGCCGTATTTTTAAGATAATGGGGAAAGACATTGGTTCTTAACGCGACACCAATTAAATAGCCAGCTATAGCGCCCAAGCCAAAACCCAGTAGTAAAGTAATACCTAATGCAGACAATACATGAGTGGTTGGGTCTGCTGCGGCAGCAACTGCGATATATTCATAAACTAAAACCGCAAGAATAGCGCCAATTGGGTCTATCACAATGCCTTCCCATCGCAATATACTGGCAAGGTTTGATTTAGGCCTTACTGTACGAAGCATAGGGACAATAACCGTTGGCCCTGTTACCACAACTAAAGCGCCAAATAACAGTGCCATAGGCCATTCAAAGCCCAATAACCAATGTGCAGCAGGAGCAATACATGCCCAAGTGATAAAAGCACCAAAAGTGACTAAATTCGTCACCATGCGGCCGTGATCTTTAATTTCTTTAAAGTTAAGCGTTAATGCGCCTTCAAACAGGATGACTGCAACCCCTAAAGAAATAATAGGAAACAGTAAATCACCAAAAATGGCGTCTGGATTTAAAATGTCTAAACCGGGTCCTAACAAAAGTCCACACAGCAATAACGGTAAAATTGCAGGTAATCGTAACTTCCAGCCGATCCACTGACACAATAAAGACAACACACCAATGAGTGCGAGCATGCCTGTGATGTGTTCCACCATGTATATATCCTTATAAAAGCGCTAACGTGCTTAGCTGTATCTTTGCCGATGTTCTTTGTATTTTACTTACAGTAATAAAATACTAAATACCTAAGTAGAGCAAGTGATAATTAATAGATTAGACGCATTTAATTAAAGATTCATTAACATCATAAGGTGTTGATTTGAAATACGTAAAAATTAAGCAAACTGTGAAAGGTAAATTTTGAACACAAAAAAGCCCTTGTCATATGACAAGGGCTGATCTGTTTGGCGGAGCGGACGGGACTCGAACCCGCGACCCCCGGCGTGACAGGCCGGTATTCTAACCAACTGAACTACCGCTCCTAAACTGTGCTATCTGTTATGAACAGTATCAAACAAATAAACATAATCTAAGTAACTTAACTGGCGGAGCGGACGGGACTCGAACCCGCGACCCCCGGCGTGACAGGCCGGTATTCTAACCAACTGAACTACCGCTCCACTTAAGTTGCGAAGAATAATAGAGATGTCGTCAAAAACCGTCAACCGTTTTTTTTATTTTTTTGTCTGTTTAGCCAAAAAATGTTCAACCAAGCTTAATTCATGAGCTTTTTGGATGTAAATAAACCAGTTTAGTGCCCTTCTTGTGATGTCATTATTTTCATCAAACGATAAAACTCATATCCAATAAATATCTAATCAGTAATTAACCACGGGGTTACTCTCTTTTTTCAAAAGAAGAACCTATTTATTGATAAATACTTAATCAAGCGTGAATACTTAATCAAGCGTGAATACTTAAGCAAGCTTGAGTCCATAGCTGATCTACTGTCTGGTCAGCTATAGACTTTTATAGCTTGATAAGCTGCTTTAAAGCTCCTATCAATACTGCTTTTAAACATGAAAAAGCTAGCATTAAAGTGAGCCACAAAACGTTAAGCAGTTACAATACGTATTTAGCTGAAAACATAATGCGATTTAACTCTCCTTCATCGCCATTTTCTTTACTGTTTTTAGCGTACATGTACTCAACACCTACTGTCAGAGGCTTAACAGGTGAATAGAGTAAATTAACATAGCCAGAGTATGAGTCTTTATTGACCTCATCTGCCATCAAGCTGGTATTGTTATCAGCACTAAAGGCTGAAGCTGTTAAGCTAGTACGCCATTTATCATTCCACCAGTGACGATAAGCAATAAAACCCCCATAGGATGAAATGGTGTCAATATCGCCATCAGCATCAATAACGCCGGCATTTACATAATTTAATGCCATATAACGACCTAAACCTTCTCCATATGTCGCTGTAAACTTTAAATCATCTTTTCCGACGGGAAGTATGCCGCTAACGCTTACACCGTAACCCATAGCTGTGGCATCTAACTGAATATCATTGATTTCGGTTTCTATATTGAGCTGTCTTGCAATACCGGCAACAGAAAACTTAGCCCCCTGCTCTGTTTTAATGTTATATCGTGCGACAACGTCTGGCACCATGCCACTACCACTCACAATTCTGCTTGTACTTTGATAAGCATTTAGTGTTGTTTCGGGGTTTTCTAATGAAAATTGAAACCCACCATTGGTATATCTAACTTGCGTTTGACGAACAAACGGTGTCCCTTCAGCAGCACCAACAAAATCAAGGTTTTCAGGTAACGCTGCTGGGTTTTGAAAAGTGGTCCAAGACTGGCCTACAGTCCAATTGTCAAAACTGACAAAGGCATGACGAATACGCGGCGAATAGCTATTAGAAACACGTTCATTGCCATCAGCATGTGTCATAAAATCTAACTCAATAAAACTCGTTAATTTATGATCGTCGATACTGCTAACCGTTTTAAAATTAAATCTTGATTCCCTAGCTTGAAAATCAACAACCTGACTGCCATTACCATCAACGCCATAGATAGTGCCAGGCACATAAAACTGCCTTGAGATTGAACCAGAGTCAGGTGCGCCATTACTATAATCACTGAACATGGTATCGACTTTTATATAGCCGCCAAAGTTCACGTCAGTGTCATCAATCACTGATGCGCTTACATTTGTTGCGGCAAGTGCGCTGGCGACCACTAGCCCTATTAGGCTCAATCCTTTGTTTAATTTAAAAGATTTAACATCTGATGACTTTAGCTTGGCGTTAACTACACAGTTTTTCATTACATCACCTTATTTTTATTTATAACCTTCCATCGCATCCGTAAATGATGAAAAAGATTGGGATTTAGGAATTTTTAATATCCATGGTGTGATGATAAAACTGGAATTTGTTCCAAAATGTGGGTTACTAGAAGGTTTACAAAAAGAAACCCAGCCGTAACAAGGAAGTTAAAAGTGAGTCCCAAAGATTTGATTTTAGTGATAAATGTCGCTTTTTGGATTGGGTGCCATAATGTGAATAAGCTTTATTTAACACGCTAAATGATTAGCTAATAGAAGATTGATGGTGAGATGATTAAAAATGGAGCTAACATTGTAGCTCCACCGTAGTACTTACTTTTCGTCTGGCATGGTTAAATCAAGATCATCAATGCTTGGTTCGTCAGTATTCTCAGCACCACCCTCTTGTTCTAAACGCAGTTTTGTTGCCGCTAACGCTTTGTTTAGCGCTTGTTTCTTGCGCCAAATAATTAAACCTAGAATGCCAATCACTAATAAACTGCCGTTGATGACTAAAATCCAGAATATGGCTTTGTCTTTTGCTGCTGCCTCTTCTTGCGCTGCTTTAATCGCTGCACGCTGGGCTAACTCTTCGGCTGATGGTGGTGGCGCAGGGGGTTCAATTAAATTGAAAAACTGCTCGGGTAAGTCCAGTACAATCTCACGGCCTTCGATAGTCGTTGAGACTGCAGAGCCTTTAATTCGATAGCTGCCAAAGCCAGTGACCGATGGGATAGCGAGTAAGGTTTCAGCGAACTGAACCTCATTAAAGCTTATCGGTAACTTAAGGCCAGCGGGTCCGACAATATCAAAATGAAAATGAGTTTGTTCAAGTTGTAAAACGTCGTCATCAACGTTTAACTGAAGATGCCAAACACCGTTTAATTTATCTTCGGGTTCAATTACATCTACAGCAATCGGTTTTTCTGATAAGTAAAATGGGTAGCTAATTTCTCGTTGAAATATATTATTTCGAGCTTCAACCGTTAAGGTGTAATTCCCCCACGGTTGATTGAGGTTTTTCTTACCAGTAAAGATACCATCATCAGGTACTTCATCTAGCCCTTCGCCATTGTCTTTATAGGAACCTACGATGACAGTTCCGGTGGTAAAGTTTGCGTCAGTGTTTTTATGATGACTGGCAAACTTGACTGTCCACTCAATCATGTAATCAAGCCCGGGCAGCCTGACTGTTAATCCATCCCCTAATAAACGCGATGTCACTTTTAAACGCTCGCCTTGAAATAAAGGCTGTGGAATTGGCTCAACGTCAATTTCAAGGTTAGACACTTTTTGAATGGTTGAATTGGGCGCTAAACTGCCCAATAGCTGCCATGGACCAGGCATTGGCTTTTGGATTTTTATCATATCACCAGTCAAGCCATCAACCCATTTGACAGACTCAGGATGCCTATCGGCATACCATTTAGAACCATCGGGTAATATGACAATAACGGGCGCGGAGCCGTATTCACGTTGCACTAATAATGTCAGTTCATCGACCATATGATCAATTCTGAACCTATTTTTAAGTTCAGTGGCCTGTGTATATGGCACAGCTAACGCCGATTGAGAAAAGGTGCTCGCAATCAGTATTAGCAGTGACAATGCCAGTGACATTAAATACGGTTTAATTCCATTCATTACTTGCGCTTTTACCTTAATTTTTAGGCTTCACCTCTCCAGAGGCACTTCCCCGATTTCTTGACTAAATCAAGACGTTCGTCATGTAATACTATTTCATCGGCCGTAGCTGAGATCACTTTAAGATTAAACTCATTTTGATCAATTAATTGTATCCCGCCACCCTCTTGCCCCGCTTTTTCATTGGACAAATTAAATTTAATTTGTCCGCCCGTCATGATCAGATAAACATCTGCAAGAATTTCGGCATCTAATAACGCGCCGTGATAGGTACGACGAGAAAGATCGATACCATAACGACGACACAGGGCATCAAGGTTGTTCTTTTGCCCAGGGTGAAGATGTTTTGCAACGGTTAATGAATCGAGAATGCCACAAATATCAGCAGTTTTGGGGCCGATGGGTTGAAGATTTGCAAATTCATGATCCATGAAGCTGATATCGAACGGTGCGTTATGTGCGACGATTTCAGCGCCATCAATAAAGTCGATAAATGCTTGGGCTATTTGATGAAAACGAGGCTCTTTTGCTACTCGTTCATCAGTGATGCCATGTACTTCAATTGCTTCAGGATCAATGAGCTGACCAGGGTTAATATATTGATGGTAAGTTCTACCGGTTAATTTACGGTCAATGACTTCAACACAACCAATTTCAATAATGCGGTGACCAATATAAACAGGCCCGCCTGCTTGGTTCATACCCGTTGTTTCTGTATCTAAAATAACCTGGCGACTTGCGCTAGAAATAATATTCATAGGTAACTCAATTAATAGTTGTGTATTTAAGTATAATTGCCGCAATTAATACGTATTGTATGGTAACAATTTGATGTCAGAACTAAAACAAATCAAAATTTATACTGATGGCTCATGTCTGGGTAATCCAGGTCCTGGCGGATACGGTATTGTAATGAAATATAAGCAGCAAACCAAAGAATTGTCTGACGGATTTAAATTGACCACTAATAATCGCATGGAATTATTAGCCCCAATCATAGCATTAGAAGCCTTATATGAACCGTGTAATATTATTTTAACGAGTGATAGCCAATATATGCGTCAAGGGATCACGCAATGGATCCACGGATGGAAAAAAAGAGGTTGGATAACATCCACTAAAACACCCGTTAAGAATGTCGATTTATGGAAACGCCTCGATGCAGTCAGTCAAATTCACCAAATGGATTGGCGCTGGGTTAAAGGTCATGCTGGACACGCTGAAAATGAACGCTGTGATGATTTAGCTAGGTGGGCTGCAGAAGCTAAACCGGAGCAAGAAGATGAAAACTATAAGCCTGAATAAATTTAACTTAGTTTGGGTTATTTAATTTATTTGAATGACCCGTTCTACCTGCTGTTGATGCTGGTGCCCATTGAGGTGCCCGCGCTTTTTTCTTTTCTCTAATCGGTGTCAAAGGTGACTCCATTTTTCGCGCCACAATAAGATAAACACTGCCAATACCAGGAAGCCATCGCTCAATTCGGTTTTGCCACCAAGCACCTTGGTTAATATCGCCAATAAGTGGATGATATATAAATCGTTCATCTTGCAATATTTTATAACCCAAAAGCCCTAGCCAATCTTTGACCCTTGCAGGCATGAAGAATTGTCCAGACCAAGGAAGTTTTGTTTGATATTTAGGCATAACCTTTCCAATAAATGCAGTGCTAACCGGATTAAACCCGCAAATAAAGATATAACCACCGCTGATCATCACTCTATCGACTTCCCTAAGTAACCGGTAAGGATCTTGTTCAAACTCTATAAGAAAGCTCATTAATACCGCATCCATAGAACCACTATTGAGCGGTAAATGGTGGGGGTCAGCAATTATTGATGCTCCTTCTCCATCGTGAATAGAAAAATGACGAGCAATGTTGCAGTGTAAACTGGAGATTTGATGGCTAAGAGGGCCAAGTTTAAGTAAATGATAACCGAATATTCTTGGCCACCAACTAGCCAGTTGCTGCTCAACTGCTAATTGGATCTCATCACCACAAGGTAATTGATGCCATTGCTGCGGTTTCTCATTTTTTGACATGAACAATAACCCTTTAAGATTGTAACGCCTCACTTGAGTATAACGATTTTTGAGTTTTTTTGAACTAAAGTCCCTAAGGCGATTCAATAAATTATGCTATTGACAACAGTAGGTAAATTAAGCTGAATTTTCGAATATCTGGACTTTGGCTACCAACATGCGAGCCGCTCAAAGTTTAACGATCAATACCAATTCTGTATCAACATATGCTCTTCATTTCTAGTCTGTATTTCCGCTTTAATAGATGATTCAATCAAGGTAATTTGTTCAGATAAGGTATACAAGACTCTCAAGTGGCAGGCCATTATTTGGCGTCTTTAAGATAATCCGTTAATCTGTAGCTTCATCTATTATCAAGGTTGCTTTCATGCTCTCAGTTATTACCATCCCAGCTTTTAATGACAATTATATTTGGCTTTTCCATCAAGCTAATTCTAACAAAGCTTATGTGGTCGACCCAGGTTGTGCACAGAGTGTATTAACCTATTTAAATCAAGCTGATGCTCAAGGCAATAAACTAGAATTAGTGGGTATTTTGATTACCCATCATCATGCTGACCACACCGGTGGTATCGCTGAACTACAGCAAGCTCATCAACAGCAGTTAGCGGTATATGGCCCTAGCAAAGAAACAATTAGTGGTCTGACTCAATTAATCGAACATGATCAGACAATGTCACTACCCCATATAAGCAGCCCTGTTAAGGTCATCGAAGTGCCAGGCCATACCCTTGGTCATATTGCTTATTCAATAGAGGACACCTTATTTTGTGGCGACACCCTTTTTAGTGGCGGCTGCGGACGATTATTTGAAGGAACGGCTGAACAAATGAGGGCTTCTTTAGCGAATCTATCATCCTTAAATGCAAATACAAAAGTCTATTGCGCCCATGAATATACCCAAGCAAATTTAGCCTTTGCCATCGCTGTTGAGCCGAATAATAGTGCACTGCAGCAATATCAACAGTCAGTTCACAAGGCAAGAGAGAACAACATTTCAACAATCCCTACTACTATTGCAACAGAATTAGCAATTAATCCATTTCTGAGAAGTAATTGTACAGAAATCAAACAATCTATTTCTGAGCAATTTAATGTAGAGAATCCGACCGATTTACAGACATTTACCCTATTAAGACAATGGAAAAATAATTTTTAAAAATACTGACAAAGCCAAGCAAACGTAACTAAGCAAAGACATTAAGCGTGTTTTGCTCTACAATGCCGCTTTAATTTTGACCAATACTTTAGGCTTACAACCTTGTTGAGCCTGTTTTGCAAGACTTAGGAATATTGTTTTTGATGCACAAATCTTTATATATTTTTATTGGTGGAATGGCCTTTTTAACAGGTTGTCAAACTCTTACAACACCAAAACCGACCCCAGAGCCGATTGCTATTCAAAAGCCTGTAGAGCCTGAAGACACTATCGTAAAAGTTGAAAAACCAGTTGAAATTACCGATGTATGGCAGCGTATTAGCCTACAAATGGAAATGCCGATAGATGATCATAAACTGGTTAATCAGTATCGTGACTGGTATCTGGCTAACCCTAGACATTTGGAAATTGTTTCAAAACGTGCTGAGCCATATCTTCATTACATTGTAGAAGAGCTAGAAAAACGTGATATGCCAATCGAAATCGCGTTATTACCTATTGTAGAAAGCTCATTCGACCCTTCAGCTTATTCAGCAAGTGCTGCGTCTGGACTCTGGCAATTAACCTCACCTATCTCCAATCATTTTGGCGTAAAGAGTGACTGGTGGTACGACGGTCGCCGTGATGTGCCAGCTGCAACGATTGCCGCATTAGATTTTCTTGAATACCTGTACGACCGTACAGGCGAGAACTGGTTGTATGCCATTGCAGCTTATAATACTGGTGAAGGCCGTGTAAATAATGCAGTGCGCCGTAATAAAGCTGCAGGTAAAAGCACAGAGTTTTGGGCTTTATCATTACCTAGAGAAACACAGCGCTATGTCCCGCAGTTAATTGCCTTATCTGACGTTATTAAAAATGCTGAAAAATATGGCATTAATCTAACACCTATCAGTAATGAACCTCATATCGCCATCGTTGATATCCAAAGTCAGATGGATTTAAAGCTTGCTGCTGATTTAGCAGATATGAATATTAATGAGCTTAAAAGTTTAAATCCTGGGCTTGACCGCTGGGCGACATCACCTGATGGTCCCCATACTTTGGTTGTGCCTTACGACAAAAAAGATGTTTTTGAGCAAAAGCTTGCCCAATTAGATCCAAAATCAAAGCTAAATTGGCATCGCTATAAAATTCAATCTGGTGATACGGTCAGTCACATTGCGAAACGTTTCGATACTTCACCCTCGTTTATCCGTTCTAGTAATAACCTAAAGAACAACAATATCCGTGCTGGCCGATATCTTATAATTCCAGTTCCACCTGAAGGGGCTGATTTAACAACCGATGAGCTATTAGCACAAAACCAGTTAACACCTAAAGCGATGACGTATACCGTTAAGTCTGGCGATTCATTATGGGTTATTGCACGTCAGTTTGATGTCTCTGTAGATGCGTTAATTCGCTGGAATAGATTACCTAAAAATGGCGCATTAAGCATAGGTAAAGTACTGACGATTGGCAGTACAACGTCTAGTAATGCCACAGAGCGTACGGTTAATTATAAAGTGCGTTCAGGGGATTCTTTAGCACGTATCGCTAGTCGGTTTAATGTTTCTGTCGATGACTTAATCAAGTGGAATAAGCTGCATAACACTAAGTACATTCAACCAGGTCAAATGTTAAGACTCGTTGTTGATGTGAGTAAAGTGAACGCGTAACATTGTTAATCTAATGAAGTGAAGATTGTCGATGAATGCCGCATTCTATAATCTAGCATTCATTAACATTCAATAGCACAACTAATAAAAACGGCCAGTGAAATCACTGGCCGTTTTTTATTTCATGCATACTAAATCAGTTCAATAAGCTATTTTATTTAACGATAAGCGGCGTTGAACCTGCATTGATTAACGGTAAGCTACTGCCTTCGGCTTTACCTGCAAATTTTACTTCAAAGCGATAACCAGGGCCTGAAACTTTTTCCATAATCGCAGCAGGAACACTGAATCTAGATTTAATCGTTTGTGCTGGTGCTAACGTCACATCTCTTAACGCTTGGGTGTACATCATATCTTGCGATGATGACCATACCTTTTGCCCTTTAGGATCGTATAACCACAAATCAGCTGTCATTCCCGAATTAAATCGTAGATTAACACTACGACTTTGGCTGTTAGTGACTGTATGTGTCAATGACATTGCTTTACTTGGATCGGTATATTCTTTAGCTTCTAAAAAACCTACTAACAGTGTTTCAGCCATTGTTGAGACTCCAGCGCCTAACATAATTGTTTTGGCTTGCATTACGGGTTTTACCTCTGCCGCTGCCTCTTTGCTGTTTTGTGCTGTAACATCGGTACTTGTCGCACTACAACCTACTAACAGTAAACTTAAGCAACCTATAAAACGTTTCATTAAAACCCTCCTAATTTTTTAAACAAGCTATCTTTTAGTTTATCAGTTTCACCTTTTAACTTAGCATCAAACAATGCGCTAGTATCAATACCAAATTTAGGGTCTTGCATACTGCCTTTAATGGTTAAAGGTATATCCACACCAGCTAACGCATCGCTGCCACCGCCTTGACCAGCAAGTGAACCAACGACAGATGTCGTAAGTTTATAATCAACAGTTTGCGAGTCAATATTGGCACTACCATTACCAGCTAAACGTATTAATGGCGAAGCCATTGATAAATCTGGGTTAGTAAATACCGCATTTTTCAGTGAATAAGAACCGGTTAAACTGGTGAAGTCAGTTTTGAGTTCTTCATCATTTTTAGCTGATAAATCCCCTTTTAACTTATCTTGAGCACTACGGATCATTTGCGGAATATTCACCCCGTAAAGCGAACCATCAGCAATAGCAAAATCACCATTTGCTAATAGGTTTTTCTTCAAGTTGTCAGGGATTAAACTCTTACCAGAACCTTTGACATTAAAGTTTGCAGCGCCAGAAATTAAATCAATATCAGCAGCATCTTTTAATAGCGGACGGAATTGTACCCCTGAAAGCGTTTGCTCGAAATTGTAACTTGCCACTTTTTGGCGTCCATCAAGTTTTGCTTTAGCTGTGATACTACCCTCGTACAAATTAGCTGAAAAATCACTCAGATTAGCAATACCATCTTTCACAGTCGCTTTCATTTTCCAGTCTTGAGTTAATAAATTTGAAACCTTTATCGACTTAACCGTCATGCCTAAGGTTAAATCAATCGTTTTAAGCGCCGATAAATCGGGCTCCTCGGCAGGTGTTGTTGAAGCAACTTGCTCTGTTTCTTTGGTTTCAGTTTGTTCACTTGCTGGCATTATGGAATCAAGGTCTATATCACCAAAATCCATCTGCACATTAATTTTCGGGATCTTATTGCCATAGTTCACTTTGATGTCACCAGTAGCATTAATATCCATTGCTGACAGCTTACTAATTGCAACCTGAAGTGTTTGCGAATCAAGTGCAACATTAATATCAGTGACTAGTTGGGTTGATAACTTCTTATTGGGGATACTGTCACCGGCTACATCAGTATTGATAGAAAAACCACTTATCATCACTTTCGATAAATCATGTTGCACAGTCAATTGGCCTTCACCGTTACTATTTACCGTCATATCAGGCATCTGCGCTGAAAAGTCATAAGCAAAATCAGCAGCATTGCCTAACGAGAACTCACCTAAGGTTAAGCTATTTAACATGAAGACTTGTTTGGTATCACTAATCTCATCAATGAGATTAATCCTAGTATTGGTAATTGATACGCCACCGATTTGTAGGCTTTGAAGTTGCAAATCGCTTTTTTCTGAAGGTGCGGCCTCTTCTTTAGGTGCTGTGGCAGCCTTGTCACCACTAAGACCATCTAAACTGTTAGCGCCATCTTTTTTTGTCACCATGTTAAGTGTCAAACCATCTAATGAAAGCATGGCAATTTCAACTTCTTGGCTTAACAGCGGCATCAATGCCACATTGGCAACCGCTTCATTGATTTCAACAAAAGTCGCTGGGGCGAAGTTCTCAGGGTTGGACAATGTTATTCCGCCCAAGTTAATGCCGATAGAAGGAAAGAAACTCCAACTTAAATCATCTTTAATAGCAAACTCACGCCCAGTTTGTTCTTTTACCGCATCTACAATTTGTGGTTTAAAACTATTGAGATCAAAAAATACCGTTAAATACACAACCAGTATTAAAATCAAACTAGCCATAATACCTAATAGCCATTTAAGTGCCTTCATGTTTGCATCCTTGTAAGCAAATTGAAATTTAATGAGAAATTCTGTTCTATATATGAGTTTAGCTTAATACCATTAAATCTAAAGGTTTTTCAGAGACTGCTATACCATTTTTATCGGCGTAAACCATCATATTAGGTTTTATTGTGACTCCAGCGATTTCAATATTCGCATTCACTAGGCCGACATCTTTTTTATCGGTTTTGATTGGGTTACTCGCAAGTGCTTGAACACCAATATCAATAGTAGCAAGGGTGCCAACATCACGCACTGCGCCATAAATAATGATCCCTTCCCATTCATTATTTGCTGCAGATTCAGCAATCATATCACCTAATAACGCACGTCGGCATGCACCGCCACCATCAACGACTAGGACTTTTCCTTTACCTGAACTGGCTAATGTTGATTTAACTTTTGAATTATCTTCAAAACACTTAACCGTCACTATTTCGCCATAAAAAATAGTTTTACCACCATATGTATTCCAATTCGATTGAACCAAAGTCAGTTTATCTTCGTAATAATCAAATAAATCAGGCAATAAATCTAACATCTCACACTCCATGTACTAATTTAATAAGACTATCATTAATATAAACGTGTATAGCTATTGAAACAATTCATTAATCTGAATAGACTGTCGCTATAGTTGATTGTTCATGGATGAAAACACTGCAATATCCTTATTGCTATTCATTAACCCACCTTTCTAAGTAGTTTTCAATATGACAGATATTAATTTACAAAATGTTATTAATGCTTTCGATGAATTAGATTTTGAAAATCGTACCA
Organism: Shewanella sp. 10N.286.52.E4; assembly: GCF_041468785.1. Taxonomy (NCBI): domain Bacteria; kingdom Pseudomonadati; phylum Pseudomonadota; class Gammaproteobacteria; order Alteromonadales; family Shewanellaceae; genus Shewanella; species Shewanella sp. 10N.286.52.E4. The sequence continues at coordinate 193,768 of NZ_JBFRJJ010000024.1, read as the reverse complement.
CTAAGAGTTTAGAGAATGCTCGTAACAGAGTTCAAATGAAGACCTATTTGTCTTCTTTAGATTACAGCTTACGTCGTATCAAAATTCTTGAGGAAGTCGTTTCTGAGTTAGTTGAAGAAAAGCAAACCGAACTCGTAAAACAAGAGCATATTCAGACATATAAAGCCAAAGTTATTCTGCTTTCTAGAGAGTTCAAAATCTCTTATCAAGATGTGTTAAGTATTATGTTGAAATTAAAACAAGATGAGAAATGAATACAAAGTAAGTTATACACTCAACTCTGAAGATATTCATTATATTTTATTCAGATAAAACTGATGTCTTTGGGAAAATGACATTTCTGAAATACAGCATTAAATTATCTTAAATATAATCATCAATATCCGCTGTAGCAATTTACCTATCGTTAAACTCACTTAAGATAATATACCAGATAAACATATGACCTAAGTGAGTGATGACTTTTATAAAGCGAGTTAGCTTTTACAGTTAATTCTGTCATTGATAGAAAATTTGTATCAATGACACAAAAGCTGAGTATTCGAAAAGTTATTAGACTTTAAAATTACCAACAATACTTTCTAATTGAGTAGAACCTTCTGCTATTTGTATACTGCTATTAGAAAGTTGTTCATTGTGAGTTTTATTTTCAACAGACATGTCATTGATTCTTGTAATGTTCATATTAAGTTCAGATATAACAGCGCTTTGCTCTTCAGTTGCGCCAGCAATTTGAATGTTCATTTGCGATATGTCACCAATCGCTGTTTTAATCGAGTTGAGTGCAGCTTCTACTTTTTGGGTTTCTGTCACCGTTTCATCAGATTGCGTTATCGCGCGTTCGACTGACTGGTTAACATTTTCAATAGCTTCTCTGATAGCATCAATAATGCCATTAATTTCGCGGGTAGAATCTTGAGTTCGGCTCGCTAATGTTCTTACTTCATCAGCTACAACTGCGAAACCTCGACCAGCTTCACCAGCTCTTGCTGCTTCGATCGCTGCATTCAGAGCCAATAAGTTAGTCTGTTCCGCAATACCTACAATAACATCCAATATTTGCCCTATTTGGCTGGAACTGACCTTTAATCCTTTCGCTACAATTTCAGTTTGTTGAAGTTCCGTGGATAAATCGCCAATTTTCACTATCGCATTATCAACAATCTCAGCCGTTTTATCCGCTTCGCTATCAGCAACATTAGCACTTGATGCTGCAGCTTGGGCGTTTGAAGCCACTTCAGCTGCAGTCATCGACATCTCATTAATTGCAGTGGCGACATTTTCAGTTTCCATTTGCACGTTGGAAGATATTTGATTGGCCTGTGAAGAAATAGTCGATAAATCATTAGCCAGGGTATGACTCTCTGACACAGAATCCGCGACCGAGGTCACTAACTTCTGAATTTTATCAGTGAAAATATTAAAATTTTGCGCGATTTGATTTAATTCATCTTGACCAGCTTCAGACAACCTTAATGTTAAATCCCCTTCGCCTTTCGCAATATTCTCAAAAGCAGTAATGGTTTGCGACATGGGCTCAGCAATACTGCGAGTAATGACAAACAAAATAATGATGATTGGCAACCATACAATCAGTAAAAGTATTAAATATTGCATAGCAAATTCTGTCTTTTGAGCTTGGATATCATCGATATAAATGCCGGTTCCGATAATCCATCCCCATGGTTGAAAACGCTCTACCACACTCATTTTAGGACTAGGTGAATCTTGTTCTGGCTTATTCCACATATAATTCACAGTGGCATTCTTAGCGGAGTTTGTACGTTCAATCATTAACTGGAATAAAGGAACATTATCAGGATCACGCATTGATAACACGTTAGTATCGATTAATTTTTTAGCGAAAGCATGCTGCACCATTATCCCATCAAGGTTGATAGTAAAAAAATACTCATTGCCAGAATAACGTAGTTCATTTAGCGCTGTTATTGCCGCCGCCTTTGCTTCAGCCTCGGTTAATTTTCCTTCTTGTGACTGCTGATGAAACTGCGAAATAACTGAACTCGCTACCCCAACCAAAGAAGTTAACTTCGATTCTTTTTCTTGTACTAGAACATTATCAATACGATTAAAAGCGAAGAAGAACATTAGGATAGTGGCAAATGCAGCCACGATAATCATTGCTAGTAAGCGATTTGCAATGCTTGTTTTACGAAAGAAAAGATAGACAGCATTCATGATATATCACCGTATTCTTATAATAGGGATTAGATCACATGCGTGATCACTGTGAGGCTTCCCAGATCAAATACCACTTAATTAAGTTTAGAAATACCACACCTATACAATCGACCATATATGGGAATTATTTAGGGTTTAACGCTACAAATATCTAAATAAAAATATTATCGATAGATCTAGTCTGTTTTTCACACTACAACTAATGCAACAATTTAAACATCAAAGAGGCATAAAAATTGAGATAATTACTAGTGTTAACCATCTAATTTAACGACGAAAAATTTGTAATATAAAGAGTTACTATTCAGTAAAAGTAGTTGATGTATTTACATCTCGCAAGTACTTAACTGCCCGTCATGGTTAGTTATTCTTTAATTAGACAATAATATTTTATATTAGATATTAATGCTTAAATGAAGAAAATTAAAACAGAAACGCTGCTACCGCTTTATGGTTAGGGTTAGGGTTAGGGTTAGGGTTAGGGCTATAACTAGAGCTATAACTATGGCTTATCGCTATATATTTCGATTCTATTTTTACCTTTTTGTTTCGCTAGGTATAAAGCTTTATCGCCTTGATTAATTAACTCATGCATATTCAATGACTGATTTTTGTTGGTAGCTAAACCAATAGAAACGGTGACTCTTAAGTTTTTATCAGGCCAATAGAGTTTTGCCACGTCGGTTAATATTGATTCCGCAATTTGCTGTAGCTCTGACTCACTAAAGCAATGGAATACCGATAAGAACTCTTCCCCACCATATCGAATGTTCATCCCTGTATAACGTCCACAATGCTGCCTGATGATTTGTGCAACACCATAAATCACATTATCACCCACTTGATGCCCGTATACATCATTGATTGATTTAAAGTTATCTATATCAATCATGAGTAAACTCATACCTTGCTTTGATTGCTTTGCATTTTGGACAAATAGAGCTGCATTTTGGGTTAAGTAGAGTCTATTTTTTAATTCGGTTAATGGATCGGTTACCGCTTGTAGCGATAGTTTACGCTGGCTGGCTTTTAACTTAAGTTGCTGACTGCGGATTTGTGAATATTGTTCAAAACTTGTATGTGTTTCAGACTCTCGTCTTAAACAAGCAATAAGGCACATGATATAAATAGCCGACATGATAGATAAACGATCTATTTCTTCTGCAAAATCATGCTCTAACCTTAAAGGAGATATCATCCATACGTAACAAATTGCCATAAATGTAAGTGCGATAAAACTGGCTTTGAACGGCAAGCGTGACAAGGCGCCGACATAAGCCATGACCAATATACCGCCCGATTGATAGTTAAAATCCCCTCCGTGCATTGCCATTTGGCCAATATAAGTCAATGACCAATAAACACATAACACTAAAGTTAATTCAGCTAAATCTAAATGTTTTGGCGAATAACGTTTTAATAATAATAAAAGTGCCACACATAAAAAAGAAAAAAACAGGCGGGTCATTGTTGCTAGCCACGCATCTTCCTGTAAGTGCTGATAGTCAAAATAACCAAATAACAGGTATATCGGAATAACTGAAAGCACAAACCCCGAATAAGGCAACATGACTTGGTAAATGTGAAAGTGTTTAAAGCGCCAAAAGGTATATTCTGAACGATGTATTTTGGCAGAGCCTTTCAAATAATCGAACATATAAATCCCTGAGTTATTTTAAGGTTATACTTGTTTAATTTGATTGTAGGACAACTGAAATTAGGTAGCAATAATTGATCATAAAATCATAAAATAGTTATCGAAAACAATCTTTTTTGGAAATAATCTAATAGAACACGCTGTAATGACAATCTATCTGAGAGTTGTGAATTTCGATTAAAGATTGGTGCAATGGATGAAGGAGTACAGGGAACGTTGGAAAAGATCACTCGCCATTTAACAACCCGAATCTGTACTAAAACTTTTTAAGCATCCAAACATCACAGCCATCGTGAATGGTACCATCCAGAGGTTGGTTAAGATGCTCAAAACCTACTTTCTCATATAACTTAATCGCAGCGGTCATACTGGTTAGTGTATCTAAATAACATTGTTTAAACCCCATATCTTCAGCAAATTCCAAGCAAGCTTGAGTGAGTTGCATGCCTATACCTAATCCACGGCTCTCGGGTAGCAAAAATAACTTACGAAGCTCACAAGTATCTTCTGACTCATTAAAAGAAGCGACGCCACCACAACCTAAAATTTTCCCATCTAACGATGCCACTAAATAGATACTCTTATTATTGTAATGATAATGCTGACTCATTTGCTCTACTTCAGGATCTGACGGTCCAAAACCTTCGCCAATCGCACCAAATTCCTTGCCAACGGTTTTAATAATTAATGCAACTTCGCTATCTTGTTCTGCAACAATTGGTTTAATCACTATATTCATCTTCATGGTCTTTTAGTATTCCAACATTTATGACTTTTCACCTTACCAGCTAAATTTAACATTTCAAAGATTAGCGATATTCATTAATTCATATAAACATGATTATACTAAAACGAACCTTTAAAGCTCACGACGGCATCAAGTAATAGGTTTTGAGTTTTAGCTATTCTAGGCATTTTTACGATGAGTAATAACAAGAGTTGCTCAGTAAGACATGCATCTGACTAATAATAAGTGATGAAAGGAGTTAATGTTGTGAGAAGTAAACTTTGTTGCAAAGTCATCTTATACAGCAAAATAGATATAGAATAGTTAAACTTTATAGCTTCTAAAACAATAATAGATAAGCTTCGCTAAAGTGTGAAGCCTAAACTAATTTTGTAAAAAACGATGTTAAAGAAACCTATGTTAGAGAAACCAATGTTAGAGAAACCAATGTTAGAGAAACCAATATTAAAGAAGCTAACCTCGAAGAAACAATTTATTTGATTATGCAGCAACCACAAGTTGAGCTTTTCTAAGCGGGTTGAGTCTATTATGCATCACTTTAATTGTTTCAAATTGCTGCAGAGTTTTGTTCTCAGATAATGGACACTCTTTAGACAGTACCATCACTAATGCAGCTTGTAGGCTATTTTCAACCACCATGACTAAAACGCGAGTACCATTAGCATTGAGGTTAAATAACTTACCGACTTCACAATAAACACATTCTTGGCTTATTTCAAAAAACCAAGATTTAGGCATTTGTGGTTTTAACAAAAAATGCGCAGCGGTTGCATTTAGTGCTGTTTGAACAACAGCAGCATCTGACATATTGATAACTTTTGGAAGAGTTTCAAGCAAGTTGATATAGAATTTAGCGTGCTCGACACTAAATTCCGATGTTATTAATGCATCAGGAATGAGCGCTTTAGTTTTGTATGGGGTTAAGAACTCCATCTCGGAACCTAATGAAATACTTAATTGCTTATAGTTTTCATTATATTCCCACTGCCAGTCCTTATTTGGCATTAATAACATTTTTTAGTACCTAATTATAAGAATACAAGGTGATAATAGTTTATATTTCAGACAATATCAAAACATTATTGAATATTTTTGATATAAAGATCATAAAGTTACAACGATCGAAAGATCGTTATTTCGATCGCTATAACTTTATTAGATCTAAAAAAAGGATCTTTGGTTGGTTTTTAAACTATTCAGATCTTATTTTGCTTTATAGGCTTTTACAATATCATTAATTAATCCAGGACCTTGGTAAATAAAGCCAGTATATATCTGAACTAATTGAGAACCTGCGTCAAATTTAGCTAAAGCATCTTCTGCACTATTAATTCCGCCAACGCCAATAATTGGGATCTCACCGTTTAAATATTCAGCTAATTGTTTGATCACTTTAGTTGAAAGATCGGTTAACGGTTTACCACTCAAACCACCCATTTCATCCGCATTATCAAGGCCAACCACAGCATCACGACTTAATGTAGTGTTTGTGGCAATTGCGCCGTCAAATTTACTTTTCAATAATGACTCAGCAATTTTCTCAATTTCTTCAGTGGTTAAATCTGGCGCTATTTTCAATGCAACTGGAACATATTTATTATACTTTTTAGCTAGCTCTGCTTGCTTTTCTTTTAGCGAGCTTAATAAATCATCTAACAATTCACCGTATTGCATTGTACGAAGACCCGGTGTATTTGGTGATGAAATATTAACCGCAATATAATCTGCATGTTGATAAACTTTTTCCATGCAAATTAAGTAATCGTTTTTGCCTTCTTCAACCGGAGTATCTTTATTTTTACCAATATTCACACCAACAATAATGTCTGTTTTTTTAGCCATTAAGTTTCGGACTAAATTATCAACACCTTTATTATTAAAACCCATACGATTAATAATCGCTTTCGCTGGTTTTAATCTGAATAAACGTGGTTGCTCGTTACCTGGTTGTGGTCGAGGAGTGACAGTGCCGACTTCTACATGCCCAAAACCCATGGCATGGAATGCATCAATCGACTCACCGTCTTTATCTAAGCCTGCAGCAAGGCCTACAGGGTTATTGAATGTAATACCCATGCAAGTCACTGGAGCAGCGCTAACATTTTGACTATAAAATAGGTTTAAAGGGTTGTTTCCAGTGTTTTTTAAACTTCCAATAGCGATGTTATGCGCTACTTCTGGATCCATTTGAAACATTACTTTTTGTGCAACTTTGTAAAAAAACATGCTTTCTCCTAAACCTAAAAAAAACCCCGGCTATTTGCCAGGGCTTGTTCACTTATTATAAATAATTATCTCGGTCCTTCGCAATGAAGGATCAACAAATTAAGTTCACGTAACGCCACCGAGAATTTGGCAAAGTCATGACTTTGAGAGACTTTAAAGTCTGCTAATAGGTGGAACCAACGTTCCAATAGCTTCTCGTTATTGTCTATCCATTGCTGAATAATTGAATCGGCATTACAAGTATCTGTACACGCTCGTAGCACAGTAGAGCTCAGTGCGCGTTGCTGCCAATCTAATTCTTCTCTGAAGGCGGCACGAGCAAGCGCTTGCCAATGGTTAGATACGGGCTGATTACTAATTTGTTCAAGGAACCAATGTAATTCAACTTTTGCACCAAGTCTGAAATAGGTTTCAGCCACTAGCTGAACTGACTTACCTTCGATTTGGGCTATTTGGGCGATATCTAACGCTGAGAACAAGGTACTCATTTTAGCAACAACTTGTGCTAAAGACTCAGGTACTTTTTGTTCTGTTAGTGATTTTATTTCAGTTGAAATCGCAATCACTTCAGCAGCAATCATATACTGATCAACATTGGTCTTTAATTCTTCAAATACAGGTTTGAAGAACGCCACTGTTTGCTCAATATTTTCACCTTTGGTGCGATGACGGATGAACCAGCGACAAGCACGGCGCATATTGCGACGTAATTGATGCAGCATTTCACTTTGCACGTCAGCAGACACAATACCGTTTAATTCAGTAATTGATTGAGTTAAATCAGCTAAACCGAAAACTTCGCGAGCCATAGTATAACAAATTGCGGCTTCGGCTACTGTGGCACCTGTCTCATCTTGCATGCGTTGCACGAAATTAAAGCCCATGTCATTAACAAGTTCATTAGCTAATGAAGTCGCAATAATTTCACCGCGCAATGGATGCGCAATCATTTTATCAGCATATTTGTCTTGTAATTTCTGAGGGAAATAAGCCGTTAGCAATTTACTTAAGAATGTATCTTCAGTGATTTCTGCTGTAACTAATTGCTCTTTTAATACCATTTTTCCATAAGCAACTAACACAGATAATTCTGGACGAGTTAATGCTCTGCTATTGGCTAAACGATCTGCAAGTTCATCATCTGTTGGAAGGAACTCTAACGCTCTATCCAACTTGCCATCTTTTTCAAGATACTGAATATAACGAATGTGTTCTTTTAATTGTGAAACACCGTGAGCCTGCGTCACTGAAATTGTACGAGTTTGATCATTACAATCTTGAAGTACAATATCCCCCACTTCATCAGTCATTGATTCTAATAAGCGGTTACGTTGCTTAACGGTAAGTTCACCGTCTGCCACTAACGTATTGAGTAAGATTTTAATGTTCACTTCATTATCTGAACAATCAACACCGCCAACATTATCAACAAAGTCAGTATTAACTCGACCACCATTAGCCGCAAATTCAATACGGCCTAATTGTGTCGCACCTAAATTACCACCTTCACCAATGATCTTAGCGTTTAATTCATTACCATTGACACGAATAGCATCATTTGCACGATCGCCAACTTCAGCATGCGTTTCAGAAGTTGCTTTAACGTAAGTACCAATACCACCATTCCAAATCAAATCAACACGCATTTTTAGCAATGCTTGCATTAACTGGTTCGGGGTCATGGTGTCTGAATCAGTTTCAAGCATTCCCTTGATTTCTTTAGTCAACTTAAGTGACTTAGCAGAACGATTAAAAATCACCCCACCTTTAGACATCAATTTAGTGTTGTAATCTTCCCAGCTTGAACGCGGTAGATTAAACAAACGCTCACGCTCTACGTAACTCTTTTCAGTATCCGGGTTTGGATCAACAAAGATATGCATGTGGTTAAATGCTGCAACGAGCTTAGTATGGCGCGATAACAACATACCGTTACCAAATACATCGCCAGCCATGTCACCCACTGCTAAACAGGTAAAATCAGTTGTTTGGCAATCAATACCTTCTTCACGGAAATGACGTTTGACCGATTCCCAAGCGCCTTTCGCAGTAATACCCATTTTTTTATGGTCATAACCGTTACTGCCGCCAGATGCGAAAGCATCACCTAACCAGAAGTCATACTCAATGGCAATTTCGTTGGCAATATCAGAGAAAGTCGCAGTACCTTTATCAGCTGCAACAACGAGGTATGCATCATCTTCATCATGACGTACTACATCTTTTGGCGGTACCACTTTGCCTTCAATGATGTTGTCGCTGATATCAAGTAAACCACGGATAAATAATCGGTAACATGCTTGGCCTTCATTAAAGAATGCCTCGCGGCCACCTTCAGTTGGTAGCTGTTTACACACGAAGCCACCTTTTGCACCAACAGGTACAATAACGGTGTTTTTAACCTGTTGCGCTTTTACAAGACCAAGCACTTCAGTACGGAAATCTTCACGTCTGTCAGACCAACGTAAACCACCACGCGCTACTTTACCGCCACGTAAATGAACACCTTCAACTCGCGGAGAGTATACGAAGATTTCAAATTTCGGTAATGGGCGAGGCATTTCAGGAATGTCTTCAGGTAAGAACTTAAACGAAATGTACGGCTTGTTTTCGTTTTTGTTCAATGTTTGATAGAAATTGGTACGTAGTGTTGCGTTGATCAAATCTAAATAACGACGAATAATACGATCATCATCTAAGCTCGATACGTCCTCAAGACGCAAATCCACCTGTTCTAAAAACTTATTTAACGTACGAGTTTTTAATTTTGGATTAAATTTTCGAATGAACATTTTAACTAGTAAATCAGCTATTTGCGGATAGCGATTAAACGTTTCTTCAATGTATGACTGACTAAACGTTGCATCTATTTGACGCATATATTTAGCGTAAGCACGCAAAATAGACACTTCACGACCCGTTAAGCTGGTCGCTAAAATCATTCGGTTAAAGCCATCATCTTCAAGTTCTTTATCCCAGACTTGTGATAATGCATTTTGAAAACGATCTTGGCTATCTGCAAGGTTTTCAATGGCAGCGCCCTGCACTGTCATTAAGAAGTCTAAAATCCAGAAGGTTTGACCATCTGCAGTTTTAACTTCGTACGGGCGTTCATTAATGACCCGCAAACCAAAGTTTTCAAGCATAGGTAGCACATCAGAAAGATGAATAGGTTCATCTTTATGAAATAGCTTTAAGCGGACTTTATTATCATTTAATGCCGTTTCTTGTGGCTGATAAAAAAGCATGCCCAATTTATGTTCGTCGTTCAATGCTTCAAGGTGTTGAATATCAACCACTGCTGAACTAGGCAACACATCTTCTTTATAACTCGGTGAAAATGCCGTGAAGTAACGCTTAATAAGACCCGTTCCTGACTGCTCACCAAGAGCATTATTCAGTGAACTATGTAGTTTATCTTCCCAAGAGCGAGCTGCTTCAATTAGGTTTTTCTCAATAGCAGCCACATCGACGTCCATATTATTATTGTCAACTTTAATGATGTAATGAGTACGCGCTAAAGTTGATTCTGAGAAGTAAGTGGTAAATTCAACATCTTCACTACTGTTAAAATGTTGAGCCAAAATGCGTTGTGTATCTTGACGTAATTTGGTGTTGTAACGATCTTTTGATACATACACCAAACAAGATAAGAAACGACCAAAACCGTCTTTACGGACAAATAACTTTAATTTGTCACGATCTTGCATTTCTAAAACGCCGCGAGCGATATGAGCAAGCTCATCTTCTTTAGCTTGTATCAGCTCATCGCGAGGTAAGTTCTCAAGGATATTCATTAACGCTTTATAGTCATGAGAGCGAGGCGTCAAACCAGATTGCTCCATAACGCGTTCAACTTTACCAGCAAGTAGCGGAATTTCACGTGGGCTTCGGTTATATAAATTAGAAGCATATAGGCCTAAGAATCGGTCTTCGCCTATGACATTACCTGCTTTATCAAAACGTTTGATACCCACATAATCGACATATGCAGGGCGATGTACACGACTTTTGGTAGAGCTTTTAGTAAGCACTAATAAGCTTTCATCCAGCGCTTCTTTACGGGCAGAAGCTGAGAACGTAGACAAAAGTAATCCACGATCTGCATGTTCGGCACTCGAGCGGCTCATTAAGCCTAAGCTTGAATCCAAATCTGGTACTAACTCAACATCACCTTCAACACGCTTTAACTCGTAATGTCTGTAACCAAGTAATGTAAAATGATGATTATTGAGATAAGTTAGGAATTTAGTCGCTTCTTCCATTTCAGCTTTATCGCCTGGAAATGGTTGTTTCGGTAATTGCTTAACCGTCTCGGTTAACTTATCTGACATTTGCTGCCAATCATCAACTGAAGACACAACATCAGCAAAAACTGATTCAAGTTCTTTACCAATGGCTTTAATATCGGCTTCGCTACTTTGACGATCGATTTCAATTAAAAATACCGCAACATTTTCAGTTGCTTCAGGTGCATCTTTAATAAAAGAAACTTCTTTAACCAATTCCTCATCACGAACTAATGCTAACGGTGTATGTAACACCATGTGCGCCGTAATGCCCATGCGGTTTAATGCCATAGTCACTGAGTCAACCAAGAAAGGCATATCTGGTTGAATGATTTCAATAATACTATGGGTAGACTGCCAGCCATGTTTCGACTGACTTGGGTTAAACACACGGATGTGGCTGTTGGTTTTAGCTGATTTGTTTAGCGCATTCCAAAGGCTTAGTACGGCACCATAAAGGTCGCTGTCATTACGAGCATTTAAGTCGTCTTTTGACATATGGGCGTATATACAATTGGCAAATTGCTCAACTTGTTTAGCTTGAGAATTAGGGATTTTTTTATGAATTAAATTGACTACATTTTCTAGTAGTACTGAAGGCATTGCATCTTTAAAGGCCATGTTGCAGTTTCCTTAAGCGTTTATGGCAGCGCTTTTATCATTATATTGGATGCTTCGGCTTGTTGATTCAGTCTAAAACTGAGATCTGGAGCAAAGTTTATTACTAATTAACTGCTATATCGAGCACTATTTTAGTGGTAGATCCTCTAAAATCCTTGTTAACTATAGAATTATAGTCACTATTTGACCAATCAAGCGTTTAGATAGACTAACTATGCAAAAAAAAGAGGAGCCTAAGCTCCTCTTAATATTTTCAAACCGTTTATTTACTTGGGTTTGCGCCAGAATACCGCTGACAACGCAGGTAAAATAATTATCGCACCCAACATATTTACTAAAAACATGAAAGTTAACAAAATACCCATGTCCATTTGGAACTTAAGTGCTGAAAAGAACCAAGTACTCACACCAATAGCTAAAGTTAACCCTGTAAAGATGACCGCACTACCACGTTCAACTAAGGCTTCAAAGTAGGCTTGCTGGACTGCCATACCTTGAGTAAGTTTACCTGACATGGTCGATAAAATATAAATACCGTAATCCACGCCAATACCCACGCCCAATGCAATAACAGGTAATGTACTCACCGCTAAACCGATATCTAGCCACGTCATTAATGCTTGCGCTAATGTTGAAACCACATATAAAGGCACAATCACGGCGATAGTCGCTTTAATTGAACGGAAGCTGATGAGACATAAAACAAACACCGCGCCATACACATAAATCATCATAGGTAGCTGTGCTTCGCTAACAGCCTCATTTGTCGCTGCCATCACGCCAACTGGCCCTGAAGCTAATTTAAACTGCAATGTGTCAGTATTAAGCTGCTCAGCAACTTGTTTTACTTTGGCTGTCACAACTTCAATGGTTTCTGCTTTATGATCTTTTAAGAACAAGAAAACTGGCATCACTGAACAATTACCGTTAAGTAATCCAGAGGTAGTTGGCACACGGCCTACAGCTTGCACTAAGCTCGCTGTGGTACGAGGAAGCACTTGCCATTTAGGATTACCTTCGTTGAAACCGGCATTCACTCGCTTAGAGACTGACGCTAAACTTGCGGTCGACTCAACACCTGGTGTATTGCCAACCATCCATTCAAACTGATCAATTTCATTTAGAATGGAATGATATGTACAGGCTTCAGGTGTCGCTTCAACAATCACAGTCATATAATCAGTCGTAATTGAATAATTATCTGTTATATGGAAAGTATCTTGGTTGTATCGAGAATCTAAATGAAGTGCTGGCGCACCGCCCTGCAAGTCACCAATTTTGATATTGCTTGCTTGCTGAAAACCAAAGCCGTATAGCACTGCGGTGCAAACTAATACAATGACAGCATATTTAGGTGTCGCGAATTTTGATAAGCTGCGCCACAAACCTTCAATTTTGGCTTTTTTAACTGGATCTTCTTTTTCTGGCTTAATCGTGGTGTATGAAATCACCAAAGGCAATAGAATGAGATTGGTTAAAATAATAACAGCCACACCCAGTGAAGCTGAAATAGCGAGTTCTCGGATAATACCAATATCAATCGCCAATAACGTTAAAAAACCAACGGTATCTGATAATAGCGCTACGCCACCCGGCACTAATAAACTGCGAAATGCCGATGCTGAAGCTGCTTTGGTATTTTGACCATCGAGTACACGACGTCTAACAGCATTGATCATTTGAACGCCATGACTAACGCCAATTGCGAACACTAAAAACGGTACTAGAATTGACATAGGATCTAAGCCAAAACCGACCACAGTTAATAACCCTAGCTGCCAGAAAACAGCGACAAGGCTGCACACAAGTGGGAGAACCGTTAGAATTAACGACTTAGAAAATAAATACACCATGACTGCAGTAATCAAAATCGCAATCAAGAAAAACAGTAATACGCCTTTTGCCCCTTCTGCGACATCACCTGCCATTTTAGCAAATCCAATAATATGGATTTTAATCGTTTCCGTTTCGTATTTGCCACGTAATTGATTTTCTAATTGTTTAGCGAATTGAATCGTGTTGAGTGGTTTAGTCGTAATATCTTTTTCAGCACCTTCAGACTCGGCCATTTCTTCGTCTGTTTTAGCCACAAAATCCATTAACTGCGCTGTTAACATCGCTGATGAATAATCATTTGATACTAAACGACCAACAATACCTGCCTTTTCCACATTGTCACGAACAACATTCAGGCCATATTCATCGTTACGAAAATCTGCAGGTATCACTGGTCCGCCAGCAAAACCATCTTCAACAACTTCAGTAAAACGTGTTGAAGGAGAATATAAAGACTTAACTTGGGAACGCTCTACACCCGGGATAAAAAACAGTTCATCATGAACCTGTTTCAGGGTTTCGAAATATTCAGGATTAAATATATCACCGCTAGTGTCTTCAACAGACACCATAATCCTATTCGCACCACCAAAATCTTTTTGATGCTTTGTATAGGTTTTCATGTACTCATGATTAAGCGGTATGTTTTTACTAAAAGCCGCATCCATTTTTAATTGGCTTGCTTGATAACCAAGAAAAAGTGTAATTAACATGAATGACAAAATCACCCACATGCGGTTTCTGAAAAGATGGGTTTCAAATCCATTGACCAGTTTTTCTAACATCTTATCGGCCCTATTATTGTTGTTTTATTTTTACACTAACTTAGTGTTTATTTTGCTCAATTTACACCGTAACCGTATATTCCAGACACGTTTACTTGCCCCGTCACTGAACAAATCCATCGTAAAGCTTAAGCGACTCTATTTGAGCTGAAATAAACCTTTTGAACCAGCAAACCAAACTTGACCTTGATTATCACTTTCAATAGCGACGATATTTTCGCCTTGTCTACGTGCAATGATATTAGCTGTATCTGTATTATCTAACTCGATAACAACACCTGCGTTACCAACAAGGTACAAAGATCCAGAATCAGTAATATAAGCGTTATTAATTGAAGACTTCACCGGTAAAGCGATTTCTTGCCATTGACTGAATAGCTTATCGGTTTTGAAAACATGGCCACGTAAGCCCATGACAAACACTGCGCCGTCCGTTTCAATAGCATTAAACATTGAACCTTCATAATCAAAAGGCTGTGTAACAAACGTTACGCCATTATCATCAGATGTGGCGACAAGTCCTAATTCACCTACCATCAACAGGCGATTATCAGCTAATTGGATGACACGGTTAAAGTGAGGTAATAACGCTGATCTTTCTGATAAATATAAAGCTTCATCTTCAGCTTTTAAATCAGCAAGATATGAGACATCTTCAGGGAATAGTAATTCTTCATGAAACTCTTGAACCCAATGCTTGCCACCATCAGCGGTGCGATAAAACAAACCATACGCGCCAACGGCAATACCTTCATTTTCATTAAAAAATAAAATATCCAAAAGCGGTTTTTCAACTTCTGTAGATTGGAATTGCACTTGCCAAGTTAACCCACCATCTACAGTGTGAATGATGGTTGCATCATGACCTACCGCCCAGCCTTGTTTCTCATTTAAAAAGAACACTTTGGTTAATTGGGAAATTACTGGTGAACTCACTTGTTGCCAATCTTGTTGTTTAACTAACACATGACCGCGTTCACCCACCGCAACAAGGTTTTCACCTGCTTTGGCAATATCTAGAACTAATGAAGACTCAGCGAGTGGCTGTATTTGAACGGTAAGAGGATCGAATTGAGCATGGACTGGCGCAGTAGAAATTAAACAACCTAAGCTGATTGCGACAACATTGCGAAGTGTGCGAAACGACATACAAACTTCCTTAGAAATAATAGGGGCGCAATGCGCCCCATAAAGGTCTTAGCGAATACCTGCGCGACGTAATGCGTCAGGTGTGAAATTAGCTTCAGAAAGCTTAGCATCGAAATCGTACATGCGGCCTTCATTATCTAATCCCATTGCTAAATAACGACGAGATTGCAAATCGTGGAAAATTTCTAACGTGCTCCAATGTGTTGGAACTTCGTAGTAGTTAATCGAATGTGCTGTACCTACACGGTATAACTCATCACGGTTATCGTACATATCCGTTAGCGAAACCTGCCATGAATCTTCATCGATATAGAAAACACGTGTTTTATAAATATGACGCATGCCATCTTTAAGGGTTGCTTTAACTTCCCAAACACGGTGCTTTTCCCAACGAGCAAATTCAGGGTTGATATGACCTGGTTTTAAGATTTGATCATATTCAAGTGAATCTGAATGAAGTTTGTAATCGTTGTAAGGGATATAAAGCTCTTTCTTACCGACCAGTTCCCAGTTATAACGCACAGGTGATCCGTTAAACATATCGAAATCATCAGTTGTTCTTAGACCATCAGACACTGTACCTGGTGTATCAAAGGCAACATTTGGCGCTTTACGAACACGGCGTTGACCTGTGTTATAAGTCCAAGCTTGGCGCGGAAGTGCTTCTTGATCCATTGTCTCTTTAACAAGCAAAGCAGTTCCTGCAAGACGCGCAGGTTGACGTACAACTTGTTTAAAGAAGAACAAAGTATTTGATTCTTTTAATTGATCCAGAGTCACTTCAGGACGGCTGTAGCTAAAGCGAATCTCTTCAGCCGTTTCAATTAACGTATAAGAACCACCTGCCGTTGGAGCCGCTTGGCTACGAGCAGTTTTGATATCAACACCACGATAACGCAGGATGTGGTTCCAAATCACTTCTAAACCATTATTTGGAATTGGAAATGGCACACTAATAGAAGCGCCACTTACACCGTTACCATTAGCAACCAACTCTGCATTTAAGGCATTAGCTTTAGTTGCATCATAGACATACTGAGGCAAAGAAGCCGTACGACGACTTTCATACACATTCATTTTGTATGTATCTGGGTATAATTCAAAAAGCTTGTTTTGACCCGGCGTTAAAAATTCAGCGTACTGTGCTTTGTTAGCATTTGTAATGGTGAACAAAATTTTATCAGAAGGAAAAGGATCTGGATGATGCATTCCCTTTTCATAGCCAGCAACTGGAGAAGTAATACCATTATCCCAAGCAGGGATAGAACCGTCAGCATTACCCGCTTTAACAGCACCTATTGGCGTAAGTTCATTACCCAATTTAGCTGCTTCAGCTTCAGATACTTTCGCCATCGCTGCCGGCGCACTAAACGCCATGATCATTGCAGCCGATAATATCGTCAGTTTCTTCATTATTATTATCCTTCTAGATAGAATACTTGACGTTAAACGAGACGTAATCTCGGTCAGTCATTGCATTTGTTGTTCCTACACCACCAAAGAAGTTGTTGTAAGAAATATCTGCTCCCCAGCGGCTGCGATAATCAAAACTAACGCCTAAAGCAACTGATTTACGACCTTCAGTAAATAAGAACATTGGATCAGGAGTGATACCGTCTACATCGTGAGAGAAAATCACACGTGGAGACATGTTCACGCCAGCAAAGATATTATTGTAGTCAGCTTTAGCCACTAAACGATAACCCCAAGCAAAATCAGTTGGGAATGGATTCGTTTCAGGACCATCATGCAAGGCTTCGATAATACCTGGCATATCAGGGTTACCACCTGAACGCGCGGTTCCAGGACCATTTAAGCGTAGTTCATCAAAACCAGGCATGTCATGGATCCACACACCACCGACTTCAGCAAGCATGGTTAAATTATCTGTTCCAAAGGTAGGACCAAATAAATGTGTCAATGTAAATTGAGCTTGAGTCGTATCAGATAAAATGAAACCATCAATGGTTTCACCAGCCTCTACACCTTCAATTTGCGACACACCATCTAAATCAGGGCGTATACCAGCATTAGCAAGTTGCTGTGGCATACCTGCAAATAACAGTTCAACGTCATCAATTTGTAATGGTTCATCAACACGGTGAGAAACTTCACCCGCAACAGATGTGTCACCGACTAAGGTGTTAAAACTCGCGCCGTACAATTGAATATCTTCAGGGTATACCACTTGAGCCTTAGTAAACGATTCCATACTAAGCATCAACTCACGGTCAATTTCACCGCCACTTGCAGCTAAACGGCCGTAGTCTCTTGCTAAAGCTTCACTGCTAAAGTTAGATGCTGTACCGCTGATAATAGGGCGGCGACTGTGATAATTCATGTAGTACAAGCCAAATTCAGTTTCACCTAAACTCGGCGCGTAATAACCTAACTTGATACCGTATTGACCATCATCACTTGGTTCTGCTTCATCTTGAAGTAAAGCCACTTTAGTAGCATATGGCACCATGTAAGCTGCGAATGCAGGATCAAAATTAGCCGCAGCTGCTGCACCATAAAGCGCGGCATACTCAGACATTAAAAAATCAAGATTGATATCAGGGTTTGAGTTGAAACCTAACTGAGCGTTTTGGTTATAACCACCAAAACCAACAAAGTCATTGGTTGCAAAGTTAGAACCCGCAGATGGAACCCAAACTGGCTCCCAATCATATTGATAATAAGCTTCAACATTTAAATTTTCAGTAACACCTAACGATGCCCATACCATTCCTTGCGGACGGAAAGCTTCTTTAAGTTCAGCACCAGGTGTATTCAAGATATTTAAATCAACTGGGTTAATGACACCAATACCGTGAGGAATTAATGTGCTTTCACCCCAAGAAACAACTTGGTTACCGATACGAACTGATAATGGGTTTTTACCATCATTTAAGTCAAAGTTACCGTAAACAAATGCATCTAATAAACGAATGTCTTTACATTGAACTTCTTCTGCTCGGCTATCCTCACAAGGATCATATTCTTTGCCAGTCAATGGATCGTTATAATCAAAATCGCCATCACTTAATTTGCGATCATAAAAATACATGCCACGTACAAACAAACCGAAGTTCTTATATTCTAAAGATAGCTCGTGCAAACCTTTAAAACGTTCAGAGGTAGTGTCACCCTGAGAATAGAGTAAGTTACTTAAGTCGTTGTTACTTGAGTATGAACCAGGCTGGCCCCAAATTTGAGCTGAAGAGTAGATAGGCGTTTGCCCAAATGGCGCACCGAAACCAGAATAACCAGACCAATCAAACTGTGGCTGGTTAACTTTACCGATTTGGCCTTCCCAATCACGCTCAGAAACACGCCAGCTTGCGCCGACTGTCCATGTTGAGTCAAAGGAGCCTTGTACTTCACCCCAATCAAATGATACAGCATTAGCGCTACTGCTCATCCCTAAAGTCAATGCCGACACCACCCCCAAAGCGAGTGCCGACTTGTTAAAGCGTCTTTTAACAATATTCATTTTTGCTTCTCTCCGTAACCTGCCGGATTCGTTGTTATAGGATTTGAACCAACATTTTGTTAGCCTGCAGGCAACACCATTGTTACAGCAATTAACATCATTGAGCAAGTTCAAAAAACAGAAAATTTGTTAACGAATTGGTGCAGTTAGGAGAAATTAATACAGAATAATCGAACGCTTATTTGAATTGGATCACACGAATTGACTACAAGCAGTAAAAATGAAAGAAAAACAGAACTTTTTCAGTAGCTTACACAAAACCAAGTGAAGCTAAATTACCATTTAACAATCAATTGGTCGTTTGAAGTAATTGCTCTAAACTTTATTAAGAGAAATAAATTTTCCAGCAGGTTCTAGTTGCAAAATGAATTGCCCCTGTATCCCTGCAGAGGTCACAAATGGTCTAAAATATTTACCATTTATGTGTAAAATTTTGCCATTAATATCCTTTACCTCGACATTTTTAACTGTGCCTTGGTAATAAGGAAGAAAATCTTTAAAACTGATGTACATTGAAAATATAAATTGCATAACTCAATTACTACAAATTATAGAGTGAAATAGTGATAGGCAACGATCTAGCATTTAAAATGATAAACCGTCACCCAATTTTAGATTAAGCGTGTTCTAACGCCTTTTCTACTTTCTCAAACAAATCTTTCGATAGGTTAGGTAGCGCTTTTAATCGTAATAAACAGGCTTTCATTTTTTGTTGGCGGCCATAATCAAATTTACTGAACTGAATAAGTGGTGTGATCATTCTGGCAGCAATTTGCGGGTTCAACTCATTCAGTTTAACCAAGATATCCGTTAAGTATTCGTAACCACTGCCGCTCGCATCATGGAACTGGTAAGTATTTGCAGCGACAAAGAAGCCAATTAACGAACGCACTCTATTTGGATTGTTAAAGCTAAAACTTTCGTGCTCAGTGAGTGCTTTGATTTCTGTTAAGACTTCTGGCGTGTTTTGTGAAGCTTGTAAACTAAACCATTTATCCATAACCAGTGGCGTTGAAACCCACTTTTGCTCAAAGTCTGCCATCAACGTTTGTTGACAAGTTAACTGACCTGAAACCGCAGCTTTAAGTGCTGCTAGGCTATCGGTCATATTCGTAGCTGCATGATATTGCTCAGTCACTAAGCCTTCATATTCTGATGACACACGCGATAACAATACTAAACAGATATTCTTAAAGGCTCGCGAAGCTGCATTATCTTCCTTAATCAATGAACGATAACGCGTCACTAACTCATCTAAACAGGCTTCAGCAAGTTCATCGATAACAAATTCTCTAGCAGCTTGTAGAGCATCTAAGTCGACAGTTTCAACCTGTTCAATTAAAGCAGCCGCACTCGGGAATGCCAGTATTTCTGCCACTAACGCTTTGTCTAAGCTTTCATCTAGAATAATGCCTCTTATTGCTTCAATCACTCTAGCATCGAGATGCATTGCCTCTTTAGCAACTAAACTGGCGACATTTTGCCAAACAGCTTGGCTGAATAAACCAACAGAAGCTTCCCAACGTGCTACTTCGCTTGATGCAAAACGTGTTAGATGTACAAGTTGGTCAACATTAAATTCATAATCTAAGCGAACTGGTGCTGAAAAATCTTGCAGTAAAGAAGGCACTGGCATTGCGTCAATATTATCAAATACAAATGTCTGTTCAGCTTCTTTCACATCAAGCACTTGGTTTGTTAAAGGTTGACCAGCAGAATTCAATAGCTCAAGGCTGAATGGAATATGCAGAGGGTTTCCTTTCACTCCTTGAGAAGTAACCGATTGACTGACAGTTAACTGGTACTGCTTGTTATCTGCATCATATTGATCAACCACAGTCACCACAGGGGTACCGGCTTGGCTGTACCAATTTCTGAATAAGGTTAAGTCGATACCACTCGCCGTTTCCATTGCATTGACGAAATCATCACAAGTTACCGCTTGGCCATCATGGCGTTCGAAATAACATTTCATCCCTAACTGGAAATTTTGCTCACCTAATATGGTATGCATCATCCGAATAACTTCAGCGCCTTTGTTATAAACAGTCACGGTATAGAAGTTATTCATTTCAATAACAGATTCAGGACGAATTGGATGCGACATAGGGCCTGCATCTTCAGCGAACTGTTGATTTTTCATGACGCGAATGGCTTGAATACGATTGACAGCACGAGATCCTAAATCTGAACTGAACTCTTGATCTCTAAATACCGTTAAGCCTTCTTTTAAGCTTAACTGGAACCAGTCACGACACGTCACACGGTTACCGGTCCAGTTATGGAAATACTCATGGCCAACAACCGATTCAATACCATGATAATCTTCATCTGTCGCACTGGCGGTATCAGCTAATACGTATTTAGTGTTAAACACGTTTAAGCCTTTATTTTCCATCGCGCCCATATTGAAAAAATCAACGGCAACAATCATATAAATATCGAGGTCGTATTCTAAATCAAAACGGCTTTCATCCCATTCCATCGATTTTTGTAACGACACCATTGCATGGTCAGCTTTATGCAAGTTTCCTTTATCTACAAATACTTGCAGTTTTACCTCTCGGCCACTACGAGTAATAAACTTATCTTCAAGTAAATCGAAGTCTCCTGCTACAAGGGCAAATAAATAGCTAGGTTTTGGGAATGGATCTTCCCAACGCACAAATTGACGTGATTCACTCACATCGCCCTTTTCAACCAAATTACCATTGCTTAATAAAAACGGGAATGCCGCTTTGTCAGCTTCGATTCTTACCGTATAGATAGCTAAAACATCAGGACGATCAAGGAAGTAAGTGATCCTTCTGAAGCCTTCAGCTTCACATTGGGTACAGTAAGCGCCATCAGACATATATAAGCCTTCTAGGCTTGAGTTGGCTTCTGGATCTTGCTTAGTAACGAGCGTTAACTCAAAATCATTTAAAGAGGTGCTGATAGATAATTGGTTATCTTTTTCTTGGTAATTAGCTGGCTCGCCATTGATATGCACAGACACTAAATTAATTTGCTCGCCTACTAGCACCAATGCTTCGCTGTGCTCGCCTACCCTTTGTATTTTGCTTATCGCAATAACTTCAGTGTCTGAACCCTTTAAATTAAAATCTAACTCGATGTGACTAATGGTGAAAGTGGGTGCTTGATAGTCTTTTAAATGTTTTGCTTGAGCTTGAGTCATAAATAATCCTTGAATAACACTTAGCATTTAACGGGCATAAAATTTACATAATAAAAAACGCGCTAAAAGCGCGTTTTTTGACAATGAAATAGCGTTTATTTCACTGCAGATTTTTTAGCATCAACCATGTCTAGGGTGATTAATGCTGTTTCTTCTAAAAACGCATCCGGTACTTCTAGTTCGTCTTCTTCAGACTCTTCAGCATCTGCCGTTTCGTTTTCAGCAACTTCTGTTGATTCTGCATCAGTTTCAGTGGCTTCTTCATCTTCTTCATCAAGTGATGCTAAAGGCTCAAGACCATTTTTAACACGACGCTCATTAGTGCGGTCAAGAATACGCTTTTCATCTTCTTCACGAGAAGCAATGCGCTCACTTTCCACTAATGAAATCGTTTTATCATCATGATGCTTTTTAAATTCAGCAATATCATCAAAGATATAACCAAATTCTACATCGGTTTTGATACGCTGCTGATGCTTGGTATCAAGTTTAGATACCAATTCAGGGTAGATATTACCTAAAGTACCGTATTGCGCTACCGGAACTTTATCCCATGGTAATGCGTTCTTCTCTTCAGATTCACCATATTCACCAGGCTCAAGTGCACTAGGGAAATTGATGTCTGGAGTAACCCCTTTTAACTGAGTACTGCCGCCATTAATACGGTAAAACTTAGCTATGGTGTATTGTACATGCCCAATAGGTTTTTCGTACATATCATAAATGCGACCTAAGCTTTTATGCTGCTGAACTGTACCTTTACCAAAGCTCGCCTCACCTACAATCAATGCACGTTCATAATCCTGAAGCGCTGCAGCAAAAATCTCTGATGCTGAGGCACTGTAGCGATCAACCATAACTGTTAATGGTCCGCTATAGGCACTTTTACCGTCATTATCACGGTTTTGAGTAACGCGGCCATTAGCATCACGGATTTGAACCACTGGTCCCATATCAATGAATAAACCAGTCAGTAATGTCGCTTCGGTTAATGCACCGCCGCCATTACCACGTAAATCAATGATAATACCTTCAACGTTATCTTCTTTTAATTTAGCAATTTCTTTTTCTACATCAACGGATAAGTTCATGTAAAAACCAGGAATTTGAATAACACCGACTTTACGGTTAGCGTATTCGCCTTCAGTAGGCTCAACAACTTTAGAGGTTGCAGCGCGATCTTCTAAGCGAATTTTGTCACGAACAATCGTCACTTCAAATGCTTTCGCGTTTGCTCCACCTTTTTTAGGCAAAATTTGAAGATTAACTTCACTGCCTTTAGGGCCTTTAATTAATTCAACAACATCATCTAATCGCCACCCGATGACATCGACTATCTCTTCGTCTTTTTGACCGACACCAATAATTTTGTCTTCTGGAGATAGTTTTTCACTGCTCGCTGCAGGACCACCAGCAACTAAGCTTTTAATTACCGTGTAATCATCATCCATTTGCAACACTGCACCAATACCTTCAAGGCTTAGGTTCATTTCCATTTGGAAACGTTCAGCATTACGTGGAGAGAGATAACTTGTATGAGGTTCAACAGTGCGTGCAAAGGCATTCATAACACCTTGGAACACATCTTCACTGTGTGTTTGACTTAAACGTTTGATGGCATTGTTGTAACGCTTGCCAAGAATTTCGACTGTTTCTTCCCAGTCTTTATCAGCAAGTTTTAAATTTAATGCATCGTATTTGACACGTTGGCGCCAAAGTTCATTTAATTCTGCTTCATCTTTTGGCCATGTAGCTTCTTCGCGGTCAAACTCATAGGCATCATTGGCTTCTGTGAAGTCGAATTCTTTGTCTAATAAAGTCAGTGCGTAAGCAAAACGTTCATAGCGACGTTGTTGCAATAAAGAGAACATATTGAAAGCAGGTTCGATATTGCCTGTTTTGACCATATCGTCAAACAGATGTTGATATTGTTTAAAGCTATCAACATCTGCTTGTGTAAGCACATTACGTCTGAAATCTAGCTGTTGTAGATAACGATCGTAAATCAACTCAGAAAAAGCATCATCAAGTTCAAAGCGATGGTAATGAGAGCGTGTGAATAAATTCGTTACCCTCTTACTCGCAACCTTGTGTTGAGGCTCTTGCTCAAGTTTAGGTAACTCGTTGATTTGAATAGTTGGTGAAATTGCCCAAGCCGAAAAACCGACAAATAAAGTGGCAATCGACGCAGCCAAAGTGAGTTTTCGCATCAACAAGTTACTCCTTAAATGATCACGATAATAAAATATGCTCTGCACGTACTTTAACGACTAAACCAGAATCAAGCTGTACATGGACATCTTCTTTCTTGATATCAGTGATAACGCCAGCGACAGGATTTTGTCCTAACTTGACACTAACACGTTGTTTTTGTTTAAGCTCGTCAAATTTTGCAGGGACATAATTAACTTTTGGTGCAGCAGGCTTTTTAGGCTTAGCTGGGCGGTCTTTCTTAACAGGAGCTGCTTTTGAAGAAGGTGCTTTTTTAGCTGGCTTCTTAGGATTTGCTTTAGCAGCTTGTGCTTGACGCTTAGCCTTGGCTTTTTCTTGACCTTCTTTTAAAGTCTGCTGAGCATGATCGATATGCTCTTGCTCAAGTTCGCCACAGTCTTGTCCGTCAAGATCAATACGTTGAACGCCGGTTTTAACACCTTTAAGGTAGCGCCAGCTACTTGTATAACGTCTAAGTGCAACACGCAATTGTGTTTTACTTACTTTAGAATCATCAGCCAACCTTTCAGCTAAATCTTGAAACAACCCAATTTTTAATGGCTTAGTTTCACCTTCTGCAATAAAGCATAAAGGAAATGTTTCATATAAATACGCTAAAACTGCGTTGGTGTCGGTCAACTTGTCTGTTGATTCCATTTTTACTTCCACGTTATATAAGGGGACTGGTTTATAGCTATCTTAGCTAGTTACAGTCGTTTATCTTTCGTTAAACAGAGTCTTGCTTAACGTTCAAATTAGCATTTCCTACATGATTGCTAAAGCAATTGAAACATGCCCTAACAAATTAACTTACTTGCCTGCATATTTACAGTAAATAAATTTTAAACATAGTAATGCGTGCAGCTCAGTATTATAAAGCCCATGTCAGCGATTGCGACCTGCAATTTAGCTTATTTGTTCGCAAATTAAGCAAATAAGCAAGATTCGAAGCTTTTAACTAAGATTTCTAAGCCTTTTTGATCATCTTTATCAAAACGATTCAAAGAAGGACTATCAATATCTAACACTGCTATGACATTTTTCCCGTCATGAACTGGCACTACAATTTCCGAATTACTGGCTGCATCGCAAGCAATATGACCTTCAAATTGGTGGACATCTTCAACAAGTTGAGTTTCATCTAAGGCTGCAGCTGTGCCACATACACCTTTGCCAATCACAATGCGTGTACAAGCAACTTTTCCTTGAAATGGTCCTAACACTAATTGGTCGTTGCGCTTAATATAAAAGCCAACCCAATTGATATCATCCAAATTGTCATTTAATAAGGCTGAGAAATTTGCCATACCAGCAATTAAGTCGTCTTCGCCTTCCATTAAGGCCAACACTTGTCTGTTCAAGGTGTCATACATTTCAGCTTTCATTTTACTTCCTAACTATTCTTTTATTCTGCTGCCGCTTTTTTGGGTGCTTTTTTGGCTGCAGGTTTAGCTGCAGGCTTAGCTTTTACGACGCCTTTGAGTAGATTTGCGAGTTCATCTTTATTAGATGCAAGATAAAAAGCAAGTTTCTCAACACTATTTTCGTCAATTTTTAACTCAGCGCTAGTAATAAAAGGAACTAAGTTATCCGCAATATCGAGCATTTTGTCATAGGCATCGGCTTCTTTTTTAGATGTGAACGTCATCTTTTCCACCCCTTCTCTGACCACGACAAACTTTGTAATTACCGCCATGATTAACCTCCTACTGTTTTTATATACAGTGCATAGAGTGTCATAGAACTAACTTCTGATGCAAGTATTCTGATTATTCTGGTATTATCTCATTTCATTGTAACTCGAATCATGATGAATAAACTCAGATAGTGGTCATAATTAGTCACAATAAGTGGCTATAATATGTCTCAACTTGGATCATTGTTTCGCTGCTCATATTTACTAAATGGATGGTTTTAGCTTTTATATGCCCAAAAATTTAGATCAAGACACTATTATATTGTGCCGCTCTTGTGATTTAGCTGTGCAGCGCCGTGCTTTGCCCTCTAATGTTCGTGCATTATGTCCACGTTGTCATACGGCACTGTATGATGTGCCATATTGCTCTTTAAATGGCATGCTTGCCCTATGTATTGCAGCCATTCTGTTTTATATCCCTGCTAATTTTCTTCCCGTGCTTGAAATACATTTTTTAGGCAGTATTCGAGCAACCACAGTTTATGAAAGTGCATTTGCTGTTTGGGTTCAGGGTTACTGGATTGTTGCTGTCGCCGTTATCGCTGCAGCGGTCGTCGCTCCAGGATTACTTATATTGTCGATATTGCTGCAAATTATCATTGTAAAGCGCCGACTTCATTCTGCTTTTTGGCAACAGACGTATCGTAAATTGCTGAAAAACCATGGCGTACTTTCTCAATTAACAATGTTAGAAATCTATGTCATTTCTTTTTTAGTCGCAGCATTCAATTTATCTGACTTTTCAGATATCTATTTAGGCATGGGCACTTTTTGTTTTGGGATGTTATTTTTGGTTATCCTGTTCTTACAGCGAGAATATAACTTAGAACATATGTGGAGAATGGTTCATGACGAATAATACTTCACACTCAACGACTCAAGCGTCAACGTGTACTGAGTCTACAAGTACTGAGACAAAGATGTTGCAAGAAGATAACGCCACTAATAAATCCAATCTTGGCCAACAAGGTAAAGATATTGGCATGACGCTTTGTGGTACATGTCGCAATATTAACCCTATCGACCAAGGGCGTTGTAGTCGTTGCCATTCTAAAATTCAACCGCGCAATTATCAAAGCCTACAGCAAAGCTGGGCATTACTAATTACCGCCGCCATATTATTAATACCCGCTAATATTTACCCAATCACAATGCTAACTAACCAAGGCAAAGTGACCTACGACACGATTTTTACTGGCATTGTACATTTGGTTCATTCAGACATGATCCCTATCGCGATTATCGTCTTTACCGCCAGTATTTTAGTGCCATGGTTAAAGATTGTAGGCTTGGCGATATATTTGTCAGCAATCAGTTTTAATCTGCCCGTTTCAAAAAAGAAGCTCATGGTGGGATTTCATATCATTGAGTGGATTGGTCGATGGTCTATGCTTGATTTATTCGTTATTGCTTTAACAGTGGCAGTAGTGAATATGGGACAACTTCTTGATGCAAAACCTGCACCTGCAGCAACAGCCTTCGCGCTGGTCATTTTATTGACCCAGTTAGCTGCAAAGGTACTTGATACACGTTTACTTTGGGATCGCTTGGAAAAAAACAATGACACGAATTGAATCACCAAAAGTCGTTAAAAAGAAACTCTTCTCTCCAATTTGGTTACTGCCAATTGTGGCTCTCGTACTGGGAGCTTGGCTTGGAGTGAAAAGTATCAAAGAGTCAGGAATTGAAATACAAGTTCATTTCCCCAGTGCCATTGGTATTGATGTTGGTAAAACCTTAGTAAAATACCAAGGATTAACTGTTGGTAAAGTCACTGACATCAGCCTTGATAAGGACTTATCAGGGGTAAATGTCAAAATTGTGATGGATTATCGCTCTGATCCTTTCCTAAATAAGAACACCCTTTTTTGGCTGGTTACGCCAAAAGCCAGTATTACGGGAATTGAAGGGCTAGATACCCTATTTTCAGGAAATTATATTGCGATTGAACCGGGTGATGGTAGTTCAACATCTGAGTTCATTGCATCCACTGAAGCCCCGTCAATGATCCCCAATGAAGAAGAAGGTATCGTTGTTAAGCTAACGACCCCAACTTTAGGTTCATTAGATGTAGGCTCTTTAGTGTTTTACCGCCAAGTACCTGTCGGTAAAGTCGTTAATTATCGTTTGATAGACAGTGACACTATTATCATTAGCACGTTTATTGAGCAGCAGTATGCTCACCTTGTTAACCAGAATTCGCAATTTTGGAATGTGTCAGGACTTAAAATTGATGCCTCACTTTCGGGTATAAAAGTAAATACTGAAAGTTTAGCGTCATTGCTCGCTGGCGGGATTAGTTTTAACTCTGATATTAAAGCGGACAAAGCAATCACCGGCGATAATTACGTTTTATATCCAGATGAAGAAAGCGCTGTAAAAGGGGTTGAGTTTGTATTAACAGCAGATAATGCCGATGAGATTAACCAAGGCTCTGCATTGGTATATCGCGGTATTGAAGTCGGTAAGATTCATCAAACTCAACTGACTGAAAATGGCGTTAAGTTTTCAGCTAAGTTTGATATTGAATATCAACACCTTTTAAATGCTGATAGTCAGTTTTGGGTAGCGGGTGCTGATATTTCAATGGATGGAGTTAAGCATGTTAGTCGCTTGCTGACAGGTAGCGTCGTTAATGTACTTCCTGGTGTATCTGACGGAACCTTACCGGAGCAATTTACATTACTTAAGCAATCACCAGACTTATTGAATGACAGTAAACTCAAGATCCAGCTCAGCTCTGATGAGCATAGTGGTCTCACTGCAGGAGCTGAAGTTCGATACAAACAAATGCCAATTGGTGAGATCACTCGAGTGACCTTTACTAAAGATTTTAGTGGCGTTGAGTACCAAGTAGAGATCCTGCCAGAATATAAAGGTCTTATCACTACCGATAGTCATTTTGTGTCTGAATCAGCATTAACCATAGATGCTTCACTCGATGGTGTTAGTGTGACCACCCGTGACTTAAACACTGTTATAGCCGGTGCAGTTTCATTAGTCAGAGGCAAAACCAAAGCGTTAGTAAGAGCAAATAGCCAATTTGCACTTTACCGTTCAACAGATCATGCTACTGCGACATTAAGTAAAAATAGTGTCACCACGCTAACCCTTGACAGTATCGATGGCGCAGGCCTTTCAGACGGCTCACCGATTTATTATAAAAAAATGCAAATCGGTAAAGTAACTGAAGTTAATTGGAATAATAAAACAGACCAGTTTTCAATTAGCGTCGCGATTCAAAATAAATTTAGTCAGCTAATACGAGATAATAGTGTCTTCTGGCGCAATGATGCTGCCAGTATTAATGCGAGTTTATCCGGTGTTGAAGTGAATGTAGCGCCCCTTGAGGGTGCGCTAAAAGGCAGTTTAAGTTTAGGGCTGTTAAGTGATGAGCTTATCGGAAATCAACAAAGATTATACGATTCAAAAGAGCTAGCCTTGAAGCAAGCGAAAACGATTACGTTAGTTTTACCTGCTGAAGCAAAAGTAGCAGCTAAAGCCGCGATTCGATATCAAGGGCATCAGATTGGTGTCGTTCAGCAAGTAAAGCTTAACCAAAATCTTGATACATTAACGGCAAGCGCTTATTTATATGGAGAGTATGCAGGTCACTTCACTAAAGCTGATACAGAATACTTTATTGTCGATGCGCAAATTTCATTAGCAGGCATTAAAGCGCCTGAAACCTTAATAACGGGTCCATATATCGGTGTGATACCCGGTAAAGTCAGCGATGCTATAGATACTTTTGAAGCTCATTTATCAGCTCGTTATGATGCTGACATTGGAGATGATGCTCTAACCCTCATACTTGAAGATAGCCAACTGGGTTCGATAAAAGTGGGCACGCCAATATTCTTTAGAGGTATTTCAATCGGTCAAGTTGATGGTTATGCATTGTCGGATAACGGCAACAAAGTCTTAATGTATTCACACATTGAAAAGCAATACACCCACCTAGTGAACCAAAGCAGTCGTTTTTGGGATGCTTCTGGTATTAAATTAGAAGTGGGTATTTTCTCTGGTGCGCAAATTGAAACGGGTTCACTAGAAACATTACTGTCAGGTGGTATATCAGTTGTTACTGAGGATGTGACTTCAGAGCAGAATAAACTATCAGATAATAGCCGTTTTGATCTTTACAACAAGATGAAAGAAGAATGGCGCAGATGGCAGCCTGAACAGGTAAAGCCATAAAATGTTCAATCCAAAAAAGTCGGCATATGCCGACTTTTTTATTGAGCAAATGTAATATGAGTCAGCAGAGATGATGACTCTACCCTTATGGCTCCTTTAAGTCTTTATCCGTAAAACCAGTAACAAACCCCAATAGCAGCCATGATACCGCCGACATCAGCAGCTAAACCACAGCCAAGCGCATGGCGACTATTTCGAATGCCAACAGAGCCAAAATATACCGCGAGAACATAAAATGTAGTTTCTGTGCTGCCTTGAAAAATAGCTGATAATCGCCCAGCAAACGAATCAACACCATGGTGGTCCATCGTTTCAAGCATCATTGCTCTTGCTCCTGAGCCACTAAAAGGTTTCATTAATGCTGTCGGCATCGCATCAACAAATCGGTTATCAAAGCCGAATAAGGTCACTAAGCTTGATAAACCCTGTAAAGCGAAATCTAACGCGCCTGAAGCCCTTAATAACCCTATTGCCAATAACATCGCCAATAAGTAAGGGATCAGCATAATAGCTTGGGAAAAGCCGCCTTTAGCGCCTTCTACAAACTCATCATATATGGCAACCTTTCTATAACCAGCAATCAGTATAAAACTTAAAATTAGCACCAGTAAAATACCGTTACCTAAGGCGGTAGATAAAGTGCCAATAGCCTCAACTGATAAAGTCATTAAATAAAATACACTGGCAATAAGCACACTGATTAAGGTTGCACCGTAAGCAAGCACAACACTATTTAATAAAGAGATACGTTGCACAATAGCCACAACTGACAGCCCCACTAAAGTTGATGCAACTGTGGCAAGTAAAATGGGTAAGAAAACATCTGCGGGGGCAGCAGCGCCTTGTTGAGCACGATATAAAAATACTGTTACAGGCACTAATGTTACAGAAGAAGTATTGAGTACTAAGAACAAAATTTGCGCATTGGTCGCAACGCTTTTTTCGGGGTTTAAACTCTGTAAGTCATGCATCGCCTTAAGGCCAAGTGGAGTTGCAGCATTATCAAGCCCAAGCATATTTGCAGTTAAGTTCATCGACATACTGCCATAAGCTGGGTGTCCTCTTGGCACTTCAGGCATCAACTTGGATAATAACGGCTCGAACAATCGTGCAAACACCGCTACAACACCCGCCTTCTCACCCACTTGCATCAAGCCCATCCAGAGCGCCAACACACCAATGAGTCCAATTGAGATCTCAGC
This sequence comes from Shewanella sp. 10N.286.52.E4, assembly GCF_041468785.1. Classification (NCBI taxonomy): domain Bacteria; kingdom Pseudomonadati; phylum Pseudomonadota; class Gammaproteobacteria; order Alteromonadales; family Shewanellaceae; genus Shewanella; species Shewanella sp. 10N.286.52.E4. The sequence continues at coordinate 162,290 of NZ_JBFRJJ010000024.1, read as the reverse complement.
AGCAAGTTTCGCACTACTAAAAATCGCATTGACTGAGTCACTCAGCACTTCAACATGGCCATTAAATAGTTGCACAATGATGGCAATAGCTGCCGTTATAAAGAACAATAACCAAACTCGATTCAGCACTTAATACTCCATCATTATGACCAATGCTAACCCGTTTAGAACTGATGCTTAGTCCACGGGGATAACCTAACTCTTGTTAATGCATGATATAATCTATTTCATTATTACACAGTTGTTTTATCGAAATATTTTACTATGGCTCAAATTAATCCAGATTACCTCACCCACATTGCCGCAGAACTTCCAAAACATCTTGATATGGAAGAGTTTGTTGCAGCTTGTCATCGCCCTTTAAGAAAATCTATACGCATTAATACGCTAAAGATTTCAATAGCCGACTTTAAACAGGTTATGTATTCAAAAGGCTGGGAATTTGAACCTATTCCATGGTGTAAAGAAGGTTTTTGGATAACCCATAACGAAAACCAACAACCTGGCAATTGTGTAGAACATATTCAAGGGCTTTTTTATATTCAAGAAGCCAGTTCAATGTTGCCGCCAGAAGCATTATTTAACGATTTAGGCACCAATGAAACTTATCAAGCGGATATTGTTTTAGATGTTGCTTCCGCTCCTGGATCTAAAACAACCCAACTTGCCGCATTAATGAACAACCAAGGCTTACTGATAGCCAATGAATACTCATCTAGCCGCGTTAAAATTTTGCATGCCAATGTACAACGCATGGGGGTACGTCAAACAGCATTAACCCATTTTGACGGCAAGGTATTCGGTGAATACCTTTACGAAAAGTTTGATGCCATTTTGCTAGATGCCCCCTGTGGTGGTGAAGGCACAGTACGCAAAGATGTAAATGCATTGAAAAATTGGCAACTCGACGATGTCACAGACATTGCAGAAACCCAGAAACAACTTATTGAATCAGCCTTTTTAGCATTAAAGCCCGGTGGCGCTTTAGTTTATTCAACTTGTACACTAAGCCAAATTGAAAATCAGCAAATTTGCCACTATATTCAGCAGCAATACCCCGAAGCAGTGAAATTCGCCTCATTAAATAACTTATTCGCAGGCGCTGAGCAAGCCTGTACAGAAGAAGGTTTTCTACATGTTTGGCCACAAATATTTGACAGTGAAGGCTTCTTTGTCGCTAAAATCATCAAGACCGCATCTGTACCTCGCTTGAAGAAATGCCCCAAACAACAGCGAAACTTCCCGTTTGTTTCAGCTAACCCAACGCAGACCCTAGCCGTTTCTGAGTATTTTAGTCAGAGCTTCAACATCAGCTTACCTAAGCAATATAACGTTATGATCCGCGACGATGAATATTGGTTATTTCCAGAGCAATTCAGCCATTTTATCGGCTTAATGCGTTTTCAACGCATTGGATTTAAACTGGCTGACGTAATGAAAAAAGGTTTTAAAGCTAAACATGAAGCCATTATCGCCTTAAGTGACTTTATTGAAAATCAAGATAGCGTTATTGAGCTTAATCGTCAGCAAGCTATTGAATTTTTGATGGGACGCGATATTCCAACCAATGAGGTTAACGGCTTAGATATAACCCCTGCTGGTGAAATGATAGTAAGCTTTCATCACAAGCCATTGGGCGTAGTAAAACACTTAGGTCACCGTCTGAAGAATAATTTACCGAGAGAGTTGGTCAAAGATAAAATCGAATCAGTCTAAAATTAGGCGTTAAAGTGAGCATTAAAGTTAAAATCATCCAAAAGTTAAACAGCTTTAATAGACTCATTTCGCTAGTGATTTAAGCATTATTAGTTAAATATGACGATTTATATACGTTAAACATTCATTTATAGCGCATTAATTGTGCAATATAGAAATACACAACTATAATTTACTCAGACGTGTTTAATTAAAGACTTTTGTAGCAAGAATTGAATGTTGGGAATAAGCGGGAATAACGGCTTATTCTCATAACGGTTTACTGAGAGACAACTCTCAACAGTAGCGCAAGGCTCTTTTCAATAAGAGCCATTCCCCTAGACCCAGAACAATTGGATAGTTTTGGGTCTTTTTTTTGCCTGTAGTTTAATAGAGCAAACCTAATGATTAACGAATGTCGTTAGAATCTTGTCGCTAAAAATAACTCTATCGGCCAATTAATTTGGCAGCATCGGTGAATAGGTTGAAGAAGTTTTCCGAGGTGTAATGAGCTAAATCTTCATATTTTTCACCACGTAGCTCAGCGACAAACTCTGCGACATCGCGAACATAAGCCGGTTGATTTTCTTTGCCGCGATGTGGAACAGGTGCTAAATAAGGCGAATCTGTTTCTACCAATAGCCTATCTTGTGGGACTTGGCGAATAACACTTCGAAGTTCACCTGCATTTTTAAAAGTGACAATACCTGAAACTGAAATATAAAAACCTAAATCAATCGCCGCTTTTGCCATTTCCCAATTTTCAGTAAAACAGTGTAATACGCCACCCACTTTATCCGCATTGCCTGCTTTTAACATGGCAATGGTATCTTCACGTGCATCTCGGGTATGAACGATCAAGGGTTTATTCACATCAACAGCTAATGCAATTTGTTGTTCAAAACATTGCTGTTGAAGTGTTTTAGTTTCTGGGGCGTAAAAATAATCAAGACCAGTTTCACCAATTGCTACCACTTTTTTATCAGTGGCAAATTGTTTGATTTCTTCAACATTTAAACCGTCTTGAACATCTAAAGGGTGAACACCAGAAGAAAGGAAGACATTATCAAATTGCGCCATTTTTTCGCGCATAGATTCGAAACCTTGCTGACGCACATTGACGCACAGTAGGTAATCTACGCCACGAGATTTAGCACCATCAATAATGGCTTGTAAACTAGGTTGATCAGGTGCCGCTTTTAAACGGTCTAAGTGGCAATGAGAGTCGATTAACATGGGAATTCTATCAAAAGCTAAAATAAGCCAGCAAGAATACCTAGCTACATTGTGCAGGTCAAATCACTTGAAGAAAGTTCGCTCGAAAGTAACTTTTCAATGTGATGTTTATGACTTTCAGGATCGGTTTTAATTTTAACCCCTATCCCTGCAGGTCTGCCACCAGAAGCGCCTAATGGGTTAATCCAAACCACCACACCTTTAAAGTCAGTCATTTGTGATGTTCCAGGTAACTTATACGATATCGACAACTCTTGGCCTAAAAAGTGGCTTTCTGTTGTTGAAATAAATAAACCCGCAGGCTTAATAAAAGGCATATAAGCTCTGTACAACTGGTGCAGAGTATCAAAATTTACAACAAGATCGGTCATAATCTCAGTCTATTATTTAATATGAATAAGTTGTCTAAATTCGAGTATGTAATCTTGGCATAATGCAGGAGCATTCACACTCGCCATCGTTGCTAGCCGTTGGCACATTTGCGCCACTTTTGAAGACAAACCAATAATGTTACTTATAGCTAATGCATCTAGCTCTTTACTTTTTAACACATATTGTCTTAAGTACAAATATAAAACATTAAGTGCATCAACAATTTGATGCTCTGAAACCTTAATTAAACTGCCATTCAAATGGCCAGATTTAATGCTTAACGCCCAATCTGTTCGAAACTGAATCAACTGTTGGTAATGCTGACTACTGAGGCTTTCAGCAAGCTTTAATGGCCCGCCAATCATACTTAAACACCAAGTGACATCATGGGGCTTCTCGCCAGCACGCACTGAAGGTAGCATTTGGTGGGCTTTTAACCACTCATATACTTGTTTTCTATCAGGAGCGTGAAATGCCACTTGCTGACAACGACTTTTAATCGTCGCCAATATTCTTGAAGGCACATCGGTTTGTAAAATAATTAATATATTATTACCCGGCTCTTCTAATGTTTTCAGTAAGGCATTGGCTGACGCTAAATTAAACTGCTCACAATTAAGAATAATAGCAACTCGTTGGCCGCCTTGCTGAGCAGTTACAGTTAACTTTTGGCATAAATCACGGATTTGGTCGACTTTTATTATCGTGCCATCCGCTTTGATAACATGACAATCGGGATGTGTGCCGGCCTTAAATAGCAAGCAGCTCTTACATTGGCCACAAGCCCCCACTGGCGTTAGCGCTGTACACATAGCAGCTTCAGCCATTTCGTTTGCCAAAACATGACCACCTAAGCCTTGATCAATACTCACCAGTTGAGCATGAGCGCTATGGCCGCTATGGCGTTCGTTAATAAAACGCTCAAACGGTGCATCCAACCACGGTAATTGCTGTATACCAAATGCTTGCATTATACGCTCGCCTTTACCCAATAATATGTCATTTTCAAGCTAGCCTTGCTGTTAACTCAGCCGTAATCTGTTGGTGTACTTGTTCAATAGGCTTACTGGCATCAATAACAATAATTGAGTCATCTTCGGCTGCAAACGCTAAAAATGTCGCTCTAGCACGTTCAAAAAACTCAATTTGTTGCACTTCAATTCTGTCTAAAGCGCCGCGACTAGCAGCTCTTGCTAGCCCAAGCTTAGGCTCTATATCAAGATATAAGGTTAAATCGGGTTTAAAGCCTTTTAAAGTGATATCACTGATAGATTTTACTAAAGGCATTAATCCCCTACCGCCGCCTTGATAGGCAAGCGATGATAAATTATGACGGTCACCTAATACCCAAGTACCATTAGCCAAAGCGGGCTTAATAACATTAGCAATTAGTTGCGCTCTCGCAGCGTAAAACAATAAACACTCAGACTCATCGCAAAGAGGGTCGGTTTCATCTGCAACCTTAACTAAATCACGCATTTTTTCGGCAAGTGGCGTTCCACCTGGCTCACGCGTGCATACTGGGGTTTGTTGAGTGTGTTGTGTGATAATCTGTTTAACCAGTTCAATGGCACTGGATTTACCAGCGCCTTCTAGGCCTTCAATTACAACAAATTTAGCTTGTTCTTGGGTCATTTTCTATTTCTCTGGTATTCATTCACAGCGCGGTTATGTTGCGCTAGCGTCTCGGAAAAAACATGGCTTCCATCATTTCTTGAGACAAAATATAAGTAATTAACATCTGCAGGCTTAGCCGCTGCAAAAATGGCGGCTTTACTTGGTGCGGCGATAGGCGTAGGCGGTAAACCATTAATGCGATAAGTATTAAACGCGGTATGCTCTCGTAAATCACTGCGGGTTATATTACCGTTATAGCGTTCTCCCATGCCATAAATCACTGTTGGATCAGTTTGTAAACGCATACCTAGCTTCAAACGGTTGTTGAATACTGCTGCGACCCAGTCACGCTCAGATGGCTTGCCGGTTTCTTTTTCAATAATGGACGCAATCGTCAATAACTCATAAGGTGTGGTTAATTTAAGATCTTTATCTCGCTCACCCCAAGCCGTAGCAAGGGTTTTCTGCATCATTTGATAACTGCGGTCTAATATCGCCTCTAATGAATCATTGGCTTGATATTGATAGGTTTCGGGGAAAAACTTACCTTCAGGTAAACCCGACTCATCACCATTTTTTATCAACACGCGATTAAAGACTTGCTCATCAAATGTTAAATGCGGCAAATCCACTAATGACTCATGCCACTCTTTAATCGTTTTACCTTCAATTAAGGTAACAGAGAAGGTCATTTCGTCACCACGATTAAGTTTGGTTAGCAAGCTGTCAATGCTATCACCTGGGTTAATTTGGTATAAACCAGTACGAATATGGGCATATTCAGGCTTAATCTTTAACAGGTATTTGAGTTTCCAGCTGTCGGTAATGAACTGCTTGTTTTCTAGATCAGCCCCAAGTTTTGTGACATTCATTCCTTGTGCGATAGTCAGTTCAACTGGCTTTTCAATTGATAGAAGTTGGCTAGGATAAGCGATAATTTTCTGATATCCCCAAAAGCCTACAACACACGCGACCGTAGTCAGTGTCATTAGCGATGTCAGTATAATGGTGATGGTTTTTTTCATATTATTTTAATCAGTACTTATTAGAATGATAGTTTGAGCTGGGTGAGTAAAGTATGGGTCATATTCCAGGTTTTATAATGATAGCTAGAGCTTAATTGGGTATTAATCGAGTCTATATTAATGCTGTTTACATTCACCACACCTAATAAGCTGTTGGTGATAAATACATGTTCCGCATCGAGCAATTCATCCAAAGTGACCTTTGTCGCCATTACTGCAATATCATTTGTCAAAAGCGCATCAATAACATGTTCACGCATGACGCCAGACACCCCGTTTTGACTCATCGCAGGTGTTTTAACCTGATTGTCCTTAACAATAAAAATATTCGCCATTGAAGATTCAACTAAACAATTATCTGCGTCAAGTACAAGCCAGTCATCGGTGTTTTTGGGTAATGTCTGCTGTTTTATTAACACTTGCTCTAAACGATTTAAGTGTTTCATCCCTGCCAGTAAAGGCTGATTGCCTAACGTTACTGGCGACAAGGACAATGTGATTCCTTTAGATTGCCACTGAGCATATATGTCCGGGATCGGATGTAATGAAATAACCTCAGTGATATCAGGGGATATAGGCGCAGTATAACCTCTGCCACCAACCCCGCGGCTAAGCAGTAACTTAATACAGCCTTGCTTTAACGTTTTCGCGTGTGATTCAAGGCGTAAAACTAATAACTCGATGTGAGAAATAGTAAAACCTAAACGCAAACAGGTTTGTTCTATGCGTTGCAGGTGTGTATTAAGGAATAAGATTTCGCCTGCAGCAACTCGCATGGTAGCAAATGCGCCATCGCCATAAGCAAGCCCTCGATCAAGAGCATCAATAGTATTATCAGATTTTCCATTCACAAATACCGACTGCATAACGTCCTTAACTCAAGGTTGTATTAATCTCATCTTGAAAATGCGATTTAGTTAACTAAGTGGATTGACTATCATATTTGCATCTAATGCCATGTAATTCAAATCGTCACTAAAGACTGTAATGGCTAAAAATAACTAAAGCGAATTCGAAACGAGAAACTGATACCAGAAATGGCCTCAGCATATGATGAGGCTCCAATTCTCATGGAGCCGTCAACTTGTACATCTGAGATCACATCCTTGTTATCTATAGCTTAACTCTATCTTATCTGGCTAACAGATGTTGGATCCTTGCTTTCAGTATATCTGTCGCAATACGGTTTTTACCGCCGCGAGGAACGATAATATCAGCGTGCTGCTTTGATGGCTCAATGAACTGCAAGAACATTGGGCGAACAGTGGCTTTGTACTGAGAAATAACCGACTCCATCGTACGTCCGCGCTCAGCTACATCACGCGTCAAACGACGTAAGAAACAAATATCCAGCGGTGTATCCATGAATACACTCGCATCCATGAGCTCACGTAATTTAGGGTCTGTTAATAGTAAAATCCCTTCTAAGATAATCACCTTTTTAGGTTGCATATCAAGGGTTTTAGTCATACGAGTATGTTCTTTATAGCTATAACAAGGAATGTTTACCTGCTCACCTTTCTTTAATTGCTTAAGGTGTTCAGCTAATAGCTGATGATCCAGTGCTTTAGGATGATCATAATTCGTTTTAACACGGTCTTCCATTGTCATATGACTTTGGTCACGGTAATAAGCGTCTTCATTAATCACACCGATTTGGTCGGTGCCTAGGTCACGCTTAAGTTCTTCAAAAATCGTTTGGGCAATTAAACTTTTGCCTGATGCTGAAGCACCTGCGATACCAATAATGACACATTGCTGAGAATTCATTACTTAACCTTACTCGTCGTCTGAAATACTGATTGAAACTGTGTTTTTGTTTTGCTGCTTCGCAAGTTGAGCACCCACTTTACAGGCAATTTCACGATAAATAGCAGCAACTTCTGAATCTGGCTTACTGACAACTGTTGGGTTGCCTTCATCCATTGACTCACGAATGTTAATATTAAGCGGTAATGCGCCCAATAACGGCACTTCATATCGCTCAGCAATCTTGCTTCCGCCATGGGTGCCAAATGGGTGTTCTTTATGACCACATTCAGGACATAAATGAAAACTCATGTTTTCAATAATGCCTAACACTGGGATATCCACTTTTTGGAACATGGTGATACCTTTTTTGGCATCTTCAAGTGCGATATCTTGCGGTGTTGTCACCACAACTGTGCCACTTACTGGAAACTTCTGTGACAATGTTAATTGTATGTCACCGGTTCCAGGAGGCAAATCAATCACTAAGTAATCCAGTTCTGGCCACTGAGTTTCAGTTAACAACTGATTTAATGCGCCTGCAGCCATAGGACCGCGCCAAACCGCAGCTTCACCATCGCCTAGCATAAAGCCTATAGATTGGGCTGAAATACCATGAGCAGACGCAGCAGTCATCATTTTGCCGTCTGGAGATGTCGGTTTAAAACCTTGTAAACCCAGCATCATTGGAATTGAAGGGCCATAAATATCAGCATCTAATATGCCGACTTCGGCGCCTTCAGCTTTTAACGCTAATGCAAGATTTACCGCAGTGGTAGATTTACCCACACCGCCTTTACCTGATGCAACTGCAATAACTTGTTTAATATTAGGGATTGGTTCTACTGAGGCAATAGCTGAAAAAACACGTGGCTGAAAGTCAATTTCACATTCTACTTCGTCAATAGCATCAAGTACGGCTAACTTTTTAGTCACATCCATGACGGTATCACGATATTGCGTCATACAAGGGTAAGGATAAACCAATCCAAGTAGAAGGCGTTTACCTTCAATTGCAAGTTTGTTAACACAACCCGCAGATACTAGCCCTTCAGCTAAATATGGATCTTGGTATGCATCTAAAATACTCAATACTGGACCAAGAAGGTCATCACTTAATTGATAATCTGTATGCGAAGTAGACAAAAGCAGAACTCCCAGCGAAAAATTTGCCCAAGTGTACCAGAATTAGAAAAAAATGAGCGCTAATTTAGCCGATTTTGTTGTTGTTTGATGAAATAATCACTTTGATCGGTTAGTATCTTGACCATATATTTAGTGTAATCGATTGTTGAGACAAAATGACAAATTCACAACGTAAAATTCTGGTGACAAGTGCCCTCCCGTATGCAAATGGTCCAATCCATTTAGGTCATATGCTTGAGTATATTCAAACTGATATTTGGTCTCGCTACCAAAAACTTCGTGGACATGAATGTCACTATATTTGTGCAGACGATGCCCATGGCACGCCAATCATGCTCAAAGCTCAACAAATGGGTATTACCCCAGAAGAAATGATTGCTCAAGTTCAAAAAGAACACGAACAAGATTTCGCTGATTTTAATATTCAATTTGATAATTTCCATAGCACACACAGCGAAGAAAACCGCGAATTAGCTAGCGACATTTATATCAAGTTAAGAGATAACGGTTATATTAAAACCAAAACTATCTCGCAGTTATTTGACCCTGAAAAAGAAATGTTTTTACCAGACCGCTTCGTTAAAGGCACATGCCCTAAATGTAAAAGCGAAGACCAATATGGTGACAACTGTGATAACTGTGGCGCGACATATAGCACCACTGATTTAATTAAGCCTTATTCGGTTGTTTCTGGTGCTACACCTGTCATGAAGGATAGTGAGCATTTCTTTTTTGATTTACCAGCATTTGAATCAATGCTTGGAGAATGGTTATCTTCTGGCTCATTACAGCCTGAAATTGCTAATAAATTACGTGAGTGGTTCGATCAAGGTCTACAACAATGGGACATCTCTCGTGATGCGCCTTATTTTGGTTTTGAAATACCCGATCAACCAGGTAAATTTTTCTATGTATGGCTAGATGCACCAATAGGCTACATGGGTTCATTCAAAAACTTATGTGATAGACGTGATGATTTAAACTTCGACGACTTTTGGAGCATTGACTCAAAAGCCGAAATTTATCATTTCATTGGTAAAGATATCGTTAACTTCCACGGTTTATTCTGGCCAGCAATGTTACATGGCGCAGGGATCAGAAAACCAAACAGTGTTTATGCCCACGGTTATGTCACTGTGAACGGCGCTAAAATGTCTAAATCTAAAGGCACATTTATTAAAGCCCGTACTTACCTAGATAACTTAAACCCTGAGTATCTACGTTATTACTACGCTGCGAAATTAAATAGCCGTGTTGATGATTTAGATTTAAATCTTGAAGATTTTGCTCAGCGTGTAAATTCAGATCTAGTCGGTAAATTAGTTAACTTAGCTTCTCGTACAGCTGGTTTTATCAGTAAACGTTTTGATGGCAAGTTAGCAAAAATTAACGACACATCGTTAACCGAAGCCTTCCTTGCTAAACAAGACACCATTGCTGAACTATACGAAACTCGAGAGTTCGGTAAAGCAATGCGCGAAATCATGGCACTTGCCGATATGGCTAATGCTTATGTCGCTGATGCAGCGCCTTGGCAGTTAATCAAGCAAGAAGATAAACAAGAAGAAGCACATCAAGTATGTAGTAATGCACTTAACTTGTTCCGTATTCTGGTCACTTACTTAAAACCAGTACTGCCAAAACTTGCTGAAAATGTTGAAGGTTTCTTACAAGTGACGCTGACTTGGGATAATTTAGACCAAGACCTAGCTGGCCATGAAATCGCAAAATTCAAAGCATTAATGCAACGCATTGAAATGAAGAGCATTGAAGCCATTATTGATGCATCGACTGAAAACCTGCAAGTGACTCAAACTGAAGTGCCAAAAGTTGAACAAGTGCAAACTGAACTTGAAAAAGAGCCGTTAGCACCAGAAATCAGTTTCGATGATTTTGCTAAGATTGATTTACGCATTGCGTTAATTTCTAAAGCTGAACATATTGAAAAAGCCAATAAACTACTTCGATTAGAACTGGATTTAGGCGGCGAAACTAAGCAAGTCTTTGCAGGAATTAAATCAGCTTATGCACCAGAAGACTTAATTGGTAAACACACTGTAATGGTTGCCAACCTTGCACCACGTAAAATGAAGTTCGGTGAATCTGAAGGCATGGTATTAGCCGCAGGTCCTGGTGGAAAAGATATCTGGATTTTAGAGCCACATGCAGGTGCAAAACCTGGTATGCGTGTGATGTAATAAGTTTACTGACTTATTAACAACAAAAAAGCCGTCATTTGACGGCTTTTTTAATGGGTTATGAATAATAAAATTTAAGACATCAACTTAGTTTCTGAGTCTTTGTCAGTGTCATTACTATTTATTTTACCGCAGTTTTCTTTGTCTGGGTCGCAAGGATGTTCTTGGGCGAATCGTTGACTTTTATACGCTTCAGTATCAGCTACGATAGCCTCTTTTAAACGTTCCTCGTATTCAATAAACAAGTTGATAAAATCGCCACCAAATTTTTCACCATCTGAACGATTAGCCCACTCGTTATAAAGCACTTCAGAAGCTTCACTCTCAACTCGCATGTAAGTCTTCTTTTGTCTTTGCACAAGCTCATCAGAAAAGCCCATCGCTTTCATTGATTCGGCTCCGACTTTTAACGCTGAGCGAAACGTCTCTGACTCAACGTAATCAGCCCCCGCCTGACGTAATAAATGGCCATGTCCACGGTCAAATGCTCGGCTAATCACTTTCAGTTTAGGGTATTTATGTTTTAGGTGCTTAACCAGCTCTACAGTGGCTTGTGGATTATCTATCGCTACAACAAATGCTGATGCCGTGGCAACACCTGCGGTCTCAAGTAAATCTGGTCTCGTAGCGTCGCCATAAAAGGCTTTAGTATTGACTTTACGTAGATTATCGACTTGGGTCGCTTGATGATCTAACACCACCGTCTTAACCCCATTAGACAGTAACAGTCGATTGACTATCTGACCAAAACGGCCTATCCCAGCAATGATAACGGTGCCTTGTTCATCAACTTGATCTTGCTCGCGATCGTTCGATGTTTGTTGATATTTAGGTAAAATTACTTTTTCATAAAAAATAAACAATCCAGGGGTTAGGAACATCGATAAAGCCACTACAATCGATAAAGGCTGTGCGACTTCTGCTGAAATCACATGGTTTTGCTGGCTAAAGCTGAGTAACACAAACCCAAACTCACCTGCCTGGGCTAAACTTAAGGTGTATAGCCATCTATCACTGCCTTTAATCCTAAATATAAAACTCAATAACAATAAGACTAAGCCTTTTACTATCATCACAGCGGCTGTAGCACCAAGAATAACACCTAAGTACTGCCACAAAATTTCAAAATCTATTCCCGCACCTACGGTGATAAAAAACAAACCGAGTAATAAACCTTTGAATGGGCCGATATGAGTTTCTAATTCATGTTTGAACTCACTATTAGCCAGTACTACACCCGCAAGAAAAGTGCCTAACGCAGGCGACACGCCAACTAAACTCATTAAAGTTGCAATACCAATGACTAACAATAAAGCCGCTGCCGTGGATATTTCACGCACGCCAGAATCGGCAATAAACCTAAAAACAGGTCGGCTTAAATAGTGCCCACCAAACACGACCAATCCTATTGAAAGCACTAACACCAAGGCGTATAAGCCACCGGGCAAGTTAGCGACTAAAGATAGTTCATCATGGTGTTCCGCTGCCGCAGCAACAGAGGATTGAGCAGCTTCCACCAGCTCAGGTAATGCTAGAAGAGGAATTAATGCCAGCATTGGAATGACGGCTATGTCTTGAAATAACAACACTGAGAAAGCGTTCTTACCTGCCGTTGTCTTGGTTAGACCTTTTTCATTTAAGGTTTGCAGCACAATAGCCGTTGAGGATAGCGAGAAAATTAAGCCGATTGTTAATGCGACAGTCCATTGAAACTCAAACATTAGCGCAATGGCCATCACAATACCGGTTGATAAACCAACCTGTAAGCCCCCCATTCCTAACAGTCGATTTCTCATTGACCAGAGCATTTTAGGCTCAAGTTCTAAACCAACTAAAAATAGCATCATCACAACACCAAATTCGGCAAAATGCTGAATGGTGTTTGTTTCACTGCCGACCAGCCCCACAATGGGACCAATAATCACACCAGCAATTAAATACCCCAGCACAGAGCCTAAGCCCATTCTCTGCGCTATAGGCACAGCTATAACAGCGGCAGACAAATAAATAAATGCTTGGATAAAATATTCTGTCATGATGCTATTCCTTAAGCGATATCAAAAAGTTAAACTGGATTAACAATATCAATAAAATGATGGGTCAACCCAAATTGTTCAGCTAAATGCTCACCCAAAGCTTGTATGCCGAACTGCTCAGTCGCATGATGACCTGCCGCAAAATAATGTATACCTTGCTCCATTGCACAGTGAAAAGTTCGCTCTGACACCTCACCGCTGATGAAAGCATCCACGCCAAGTGATGCTGCATGATCGATATAATCTTGAGCACCACCGGTACACCAAGCTAATGAGCTAATAAGTTGTTCTTTATCACCAATGTGTAATGGTGTTTTGTTGAGTTTTTCTGTAAGTAACTCACTCATTTGTGAAACACTTAACGGTTTCGGTAACTTGCCCTGCCACAATAAATCTTGTGAAATATCGGCACAAATTTCTACATCAACCAAGCCTAATTTATTCGCAAGCTCGGCATTATTACCTAATGTTGGATGGGCATCTAAAGGTAAATGATAGCCGAATAAATTAATATCGTGGGTCATTAACGCCTTAATTCGATTGTATTTCATCCCGGTGATCACTTCAGGTTCGTTTTTCCAAAAAAAGCCATGATGTACGATAATGGCATCAGCATTGAGTGCTGCAGCTTGCTCAATGAGTGCTTGGCAGGCTGTTACTCCAGTCACGATAGTCTTAATGTTGTCACTGCCCTGCACCTGTAGACCATTTGGCGCATAGTCTTTGAATTGTTTTACATTAAGAAAATCATTTAGATATTTGGATAATTGTTGGCGAGATACAGACGTTAATGACATAAAACTAACCCTAAAATTTTTGATAATAATAGTGTAACTCAGTCCAATACTTATTGAAAAACCCTTGTTAAGATTGATTATTTGCTAAGCTATTTTGGCTTAAATTGGACTTTTGGGTGCATTAAACACTAAAATTAGACCTAAGGGATGTTGAAAACATTAAATAAACTATTCATTACAAAAAAATAGGTCTCAAAATGTCTAACTTGACTAAAGAAGCGCTTATCGCCGAATTAAAAGCTGCTCTTGAAAAGCAAACTTCAAAAACTGTTGAAATTGAACAGAAAGGCAGTTGGTATAAAATTGATGGCGGCAAGTCTTTACGCTTTAGCGATCTTGAGCAAATGCACCTTGAAGCAACACAAGGTCAATCAGTAGAAGCGCCTGCAGCTAAGCAAGATGTAGCTAAAAAACCAGCGGCTAAGCCTGCTGCAAAAAAAGCAGTGGCCAAAAAGCCAGCAGCAAAAACGGCAAATAAATCTGGTGGCAAAACGCCAAAAGAATTATGGCGCGAAAAATTAGCGAACGCTGGTAAAAATACACTGCCACGCGGCTTCTAATCTTTGCTTATATGATAAAAACTAAAAAGGAGCCAATGGCTCCTTTTTTATTCATTGCATTAATCATTGCTACATTGCTACATTGCTACATGGCTACATGGCTACATGGCGATATCGACGCGAACATAACCTTTAAGATAAACAACGCGTACTTCATCTCCTGCAGCAAATGACATGCCAGGGTCTAAGTCCTGTATCACCATCACTTGTGTGCCATCATCTAAATTAATCATCATTTCAATGAGCTTATATTCAAGTGTGCGAGTAGAGTTACCGTACTGATTTGCAGCTGCGCCGCCTAGTAATGCACCTAAAACGGTCGCAACATCTTGGCCAGAACCGCCGCCAAATTGATGACCAACGACGCCGCCTATTAATGCGCCTCCGAAAGTTTTCCAACCTAGATTACGATCTTCAACTAATTGAGTTTGAGTGACATGTTTTATCGACTCAACCTGACCATAAACCACTTTTTCAACCGGTACAGCTTGGTTTCTATCGTAAGCTGCACTCGCTGACGTGCTAACAGCAGCCATTAATAACATTAAAAGCGCACTAAATCGTATCACTAAGCTGTTTGTGAGTTTCAACATAGGCAAAATTCCGCTAACGTATATATAAGGTTTAGTAAATAATATACTTAATTGTGAACTCACTGTCTTATTTAAATCATCTTCCGCACTTTCCTGATCCGCAACAAGCACTTGATGAACCCAATGGTTTACTTGCTATCGGAGGTGACTTATCACCTCAACGTTTAGTTGAAGCTTATTATCAAGGCATTTTCCCTTGGTTTAATGATGATGACCCTATTCTATGGTGGTCACCTGAGCCTAGAGCTATTTTCAAGCCAAAAGTTCAGCCGCTTAATAAAAGCATGAAAAAATATCTACGTAAAACACAGTGGCGTTACACCATCAATCATGCCTTTGCTGATGTCATCAAAGCCTGTTCAGAGCCACGACTCACACAACAAGGCACATGGATATCATCTGACATTCAGGAGGCTTATATCCAGCTACATAGGCTTGGAAAAGCCCATTCAATTGAGGTTTGGGACGGTAACGAACTTATAGGCGGCCTGTATGGCATTGCTGTAGGCAGTGTCTTTTGTGGTGAATCCATGTTTCACCGCCAAACGAATGCATCCAAAGCGGCCTTTGCCATGTTAAACCAGCATATTTCTCGATACGGTTTTAAGTTAATTGACGCTCAAATAATGAACCCACATTTAGAAAATCTTGGCGCACAAGCCTGCCCTCGTGAGGACTTTCTGTCATCGCTTCGGCAACTACGAAATAGTGTCATCGACAATAATGCATGGATAGCACAAGAGGTCTGTTTTGAGTTCTAGAAGCATTAGCGTTGGCATTAGCCACCCATTTGATTGCAGTTATATCGAAGGATTAACAGAGCAGTTACTTATCATTCAAGAGTCTCAACTTGATAGCCAATTATTTGAGCAGCTTTTAGGCATGGGATTTAGGCGCAACGGAAATTCAATTTACAAACCGCGCTGTCCGAGTTGCTCTGCATGCCAGTCCATTCGAGTCGTAGTACCTGAATTTAAGTTATCAAAAAGACAGAAAAGGACCTTAAAAAATAACCAAGACCTGCACTGGAAAGTCACTCATCAAGTCACAGAAGCCCATTACGAGTTATACGAGCGATATATTATTGGTCGCCATTCTGATGGCCCTATGTATCCGCCAAGTGAAGACCAGTTCAATGATTTTTTAAAGTGTACTTGGTTAGAAGCGACTTATATCGAGGTTTATCTACAAGATAAGTTGATTGGTGTAGCAGTAACAGACGCGATGAATAATAGTCTCTCTGCGATTTACAGTTATTTTGACCCTGATTACGCCAAACGTTCGTTAGGGGTTTATATGATCTTAATACAGTGTGAATTAGCCCAACAGTTAGCTAAGCAATTTTTGTATTTGGGCTATCAAATTGATGAAAATAGAAAAATGAATTACAAACGTTTATATCGTCCATATCAAATATTAACAGCAAATGGATGGCAACATATTGAAAAAGAACCCACGCTAAAGTGTTTCAATCCTTTACAGCAAGCGCTTTTTGGGGCATGATACGGCGAATTTTTTTATATTTGAAGGCATAAAGGTAACCAATTAATGGCGAAAGAAGACAACATTGAAATGCAGGGCACAATCCTTGAGACCTTGCCAAATACAATGTTCCGCGTTGAACTTGAAAATGGTCATGTTGTGATTGCACACATTTCTGGCAAAATGCGCAAAAACTACATCCGTATTTTAACGGGTGATAAAGTTACGGTTCAGTTGACTCCTTACGATTTAAGTAAAGGTCGTATCGTCTTCCGCGCACGTTAATACTGCCTCATCTATTTAAAAACCCGGCTTAATTGTCGGGTTTTTTATTGGCTAAAGATTAACGTTGATGCGAAAAAAATGGCTATCTGATTTCAGATAGCCATTTTTATTAACCCGATAAATTAATTAGCGAATTACGATACTTTCTCTAAACATTCACAATGAATAACAATCTCGTTGTCCTTAACATCCACTTTAGCTGTACCGCCAGCTTCAAGCTTACCGAATAGTACTTCATCAGCTAATGGACGTTTAATGAGTTCAGTCACCACACGCGCCATTGGTCTAGCGCCCATGTTTTTATCGTAACCTTTCTCAGCAAGCAGCGTCCGCGCTTCATCAGTCACTTCCAGTGTTACTCGTTTCTCGTCTAACTGCGCTTGTAATTCAATTAAGAACTTATCAACTACTTTCGCGATAATGGTCATGTCTAAATGGTTAAACCATATAATTGAATCTAAACGGTTACGAAACTCTGGGGTAAACACTTTATTGATTTCTGACATTGCATTAAGACTATTATCTTGCTGCTTAAAGCCAATCGATGTACGAATTGTTTCTTGCACACCCGCATTGGTTGTCATCACTAAAGTTACGTTTCTAAAATCAGCTTTACGACCATTGTTATCTGTCAGTGTGCCGTGATCCATCACTTGCAGCAGCAAGTTATAGACATCTGGATGGGCTTTTTCAATTTCATCCAATAACACTACACAATGAGGATTTTTAATCACGGCATCAGTTAATAAACCGCCTTGCTCATAACCCACATAACCTGGAGGCGAGCCAATAAGGCGTGAAACCGCATGACGTTCCATGTACTCAGACATATCGAAACGAATTAACTTCATGTTTAAGCATGAGGCCAATTGATTGGTGACTTCTGTTTTACCGACACCTGTTGGGCCAGCAAATAAGAAACTACCCACAGGTTTCTTTTCTGCGCCTAAACCGCTACGAGATAACCTAATCGCTGAACTGAGCCCCTCAATCGCCTTATCTTGGCCAAACACCAACATTTTAAGGTTACGCTCAAGGTTTTTAAGTAAATCCTTATCAGTCGAAGATACCGACTTCTCAGGTATACGAGCAATTTTAGCAATTATCGCTTCAATTTCTGGCTGGCCGATGGTTTTCTTGCGTTTACTTTGTGGCAGCATCACCATTCGAGCACCAGCTTCATCAATCACGTCGATGGCCTTATCAGGCAAGTGACGATCATTGATATGTTTAGCAGATAAGCTCGCTGCTGAACTAATTGCTGCTTGGGTGTAACGCACACCATGATGCTCTTCGTATTTGGACTTAAGACCTAACAGAATTTTTGTCGTCTCAGCCACTGATGGCTCATTAATATCAATTTTTTGGAAACGTCTTGCCAATGCACGATCTTTCTCAAAAATGCTTTGATATTCCTGGAACGTAGTTGAGCCCATGCAGCGTAGTGAGCCGTTAGACAATAAAGGCTTTAACAGGTTTGACGCATCCATTACTCCACCGGATGCCGCACCTGCGCCAATAATGGTATGGATTTCATCAATGAACAAAATAGCATGTTCATTTTTACCTAACTCCTTGAGTAAACCTTTAAAGCGTTTCTCAAAATCACCACGGTATTTAGTACCAGCAAGCAACGAACCTAAATCTAATGAATACACAGTTGCATCTTTGATGACGTCTGGCACTTGTTCGTTAACAATACGGTACGCGAGGCCTTCAGCAATGGCAGTCTTACCCACACCGGCTTCACCGACGAGTAATGGATTATTCTTTCTACGACGACATAAGGTTTGAATCGCACGTTCGACTTCATCATCACGACCAATTAATGGATCAATCACACCGTCTTTAGAAAGTTGATTTAAATCGGTAGCAAATTGCGATAACAAGCTTCTGTCTTCAGCAGCTTCACCGCCTTCCTCTGAAGCTTCCGGATTATTAATTTCAGAGTCGTCATCATCTTTCGGTAAACCGTGAGAAATAAAGTTAACCACATCTAAACGGGTTATTTCACAACGGCGGAGTAAATATACTGCTTGTGACTCTTGCTCACTGAATATCGCCACTAACACATTTGCGCCAGTGACTTCATTACGACCGGACGATTGCACATGAAATACTGCACGTTGAAGTACACGTTGAAAACCTAAGGTTGGTTGGGTTTCACGTTCTTCTGTGGTTTCAGCGATCAATGGGGTTGTTTGTTGAATGAAGTTAGATACTTCCTCATGGAGACGAGTAATATCCGCGCCACAAGCCAATAATGCTTCTTTGGCCGATGGGTTATTAATTAATGCTAATAATAAATGTTCTACCGTCATATATTCATGACGTGAATCTCTAGCTTGTTGAAACGCTAGGTTCAAGGTGACTTCGAGATCTTTGTTTAGCATAAGCACCCCCTAAAAATACTCATAAACTGCAGAGTTACCGACGGAGAATCAACTAATTCATTATGCGGTTTCTAATGAACACAGTAATGGATGTTGGTTTTCTTTGGCAAATTGATTTACTTGTAACACTTTCGTTTCGGCAATGCCAAACGAGTAAACACCACATATTCCCTTACCTTGGTGATGGATAGCCAACATAATATCGGTGGCTTGCTGTTCATCCTTATTAAAAAAGCGTTGTAACACTTCTATCACGAAATCCATCGGAGTGTAATCATCGTTATTTAACACGACTTTGTACATTGAAGGTGGTTGTAGCTCCGATTCAACACGTTCTTCTGTGTGCTCTACGCTGCCTAATCTACCCATGAGTTAATACTAGCCTCTAGTTTGGTACAAGACCAATTGATATTATTAAATTAATTAAATGTTGTCATTTTGTTAATTTTTACTTGACATCTTTTCGTACAAATTTCATTCTGTTCTGAGGCGGCAATAGAGACCGCTGATAAAAATAAGTTTTACTATCTTACTGGTAAGTAGACAACAGAAGGAAGTGGAAGTATGGCAAGCGGAACTGTTAAATGGTTCAACAACGCCAAAGGATTCGGGTTTATTTGCCCAGATCAGGGTGGCGAAGATGTATTTGCGCATTATTCAACAATCGAAATGGAAGGTTACAGAACGCTAAAAGCGGGCCAACCGGTAGATTTCGAAACTGAGCAGGGCCCAAAAGGGATGCATGCTTCAGCCATTTCACCAACTAAATAGTCGGTGAAACTATAATACAAAAAGGCAGAGATTTTAATCTCTGCCTTTTTTATTTAGCCAATTAATTATCAATAACGATTTGTTTGCCTGAAAAACACTCAACATTTATTTTAATATTGACAAACTTAGTTACAAAAATCTTTGTATCATCACGTTAATATCACTCATTTTTAAACCCAAATAAAAAAACAGAGACACAAGGCCTCTGTTTTTATCTTAAGCGATACCGCTAAATATTAAATTACGCAGTAATAAACGAATTCAATAATGCACTTGGACGCATTGCTGTTTCAGCTTTTGCTGCATCTAAACGGAAATAACCGCCTAAATCGACAGCTGGGCCTTGTGAACCATTCAGTTCAGCAACAATCTCCGCTTCGTTAGTGGTTAATGACTCAGCTAATGCAGAAAATTCAGCTGCAAATGAGGTGTCAGCCGTTTGAACTGATAAAGCTTGTGCCCAGTACATAGCGAGATAGAAGTGACTACCACGGTTATCCAATTCACCTACACGACGTGAAGGAGACTTATTGCTATCTAAGAACTGTCCAATCGCAGTATCAAGCGTATCAGCTAATACCTGTGCTTTAGGATTATTCTGAGTTTGACTTAAGTGCTCTAATGAAGCCGCTAATGCCAAGAACTCACCTAAAGAATCCCAACGTAAATGCCCTTCTTTCTCAACCTGTTGAACATGCTTAGGTGCACTACCACCTGCGCCAGTTTCAAAT
This sequence comes from Shewanella sp. 10N.286.52.E4, assembly GCF_041468785.1. Lineage (NCBI taxonomy): Bacteria > Pseudomonadati > Pseudomonadota > Gammaproteobacteria > Alteromonadales > Shewanellaceae > Shewanella > Shewanella sp. 10N.286.52.E4. Next base: position 141,604 of record NZ_JBFRJJ010000024.1, on the reverse strand, counting down.
AAGCCACCGCCATTCATTAGTGGTACGATTGATAGCATTTTAGCACTGGTACCCAGTTCTAAAATTGGGAATAAATCAGTTAAGTAATCACGTAAAACGTTACCAGTGACTGAAATCGTATCTAGACCTTCATGAACACGGGCAAGTGTCGCTCGTGTTGCTTCAACTGGTGCTAAAATTTGTAAATCAAGACCAGCTGTATCGTGATCTTTTAAGTACAATTCTACTTTAGTGATGAGCTGTGCATCATGTGCACGCTTGCTGTCTAACCAGAAGATTGCTGGTGTGTTGCTTAAACGAGAACGATTAACCGCTAGTTTAACCCAGTCACGGATAGGCGCATCTTTCACCTGACACATTCTGAAGATATCACCCGCTTCAACATTGTGGCTCATTAGCACATCACCCGCGCTATTGATCACTTTAACAACACCTGCTGATGCTATTTCAAATGTTTTATCGTGGCTGCCGTATTCTTCTGCTTTTTGCGCCATTAGGCCAACGTTAGGCACGCTGCCCATTGTCGTTGGGTTAAAGGCACCATTTTCTTTACAGAAAGAAATAGTTTCTTGGTAAACACCCGCGTAACAACGATCAGGGATCATTGCTTTAGTGTCTTTTAATTGGCCGTCTGGGCCCCACATTTTACCTGATGAGCGGATAGCCGCAGGCATCGATGCATCAATAATGATGTCACTCGGTACATGAAGGTTAGTAATGCCTTTATCAGAATCTACCATCGCAAGTGCTGGACGCTTTGCGTATACCGCTGCGATGTCAGCTTCAACTTCAGCACGCTGAGCTTCAGGTAAACCTGCGATTTTAGCGTAAACATCACCAAAACCATTGTTTACATCTACACCTAGCTCATCAAATAATGCTTGATGCTTAGTAAATACATCTTTAAAGAAGACCTTAACAGCATGACCAAATAAAATTGGATCAGAGACTTTCATCATTGTCGCTTTTAAGTGAAGAGATAATAAAACGTCTTCAGATTTAGCAGCTTCAATTTCACGCTCATAAAATGCTTGCAGCGCTTTATTGCTCATAACTGCAGTATCAATGATTTCATCTGCAAGTAATGGAAGCCCCTGCTTAAGTGTCACTTCTTGACCATCAGTTTGGATCAGTACGATATTAACAGTATCAGCAGCAGTTAATGTGACTGACTGTTCACTACCGTAAAAGTCGCCTTCGCTCATGTGCGCAACATGAGACTTTGAATCACTCGCCCACTTACCCATTGAATGTGGGTTTTTCTTAGCATAGTTTTTAACTGACGTCGGCGCACGGCGGTCAGAGTTACCTTCACGTAATACAGGGTTTACTGCACTGCCTTTAATTTTGTCGTAACGGCTTTGAACATCACGCTCAGCATCTGTTGCTGGCTCGTCCGGGTAATTCGGAATGTCATAACCTTTAGTTTGAAGTTCTGCAATACACGCTTTTAATTGCGGAATTGAGGCACTGATATTAGGTAATTTAATGATATTGGCTTCAGGAGTGCCAGCCATAACACCTAATTCAGTTAATGCGTCAGAAATTTTCTGCTCAGCAGTTAACTTTTCAGGAAAGTTTGCGATTACACGGCCTGATAAAGATATATCTCGGGTCTCAACTTTAACACCTGCAGCATTAGTAAATGTACGGATGATAGGGAGTAATGAAAGCGTCGCTAATGCGGGTGCTTCATCAGTTTCAGTATAAATGATCGTTGGAGAGTTATCTTTCATGCTTTTTCCTACATTATTGAAATAAAAAGTTTTTATAAATTATTATTGTAATAAGTATCTACCTAAAACAGCTTCAATCTAATTGTCGAAGTCTATTTATCTGCGGCACAAATCCATATGAAATAGAAAAATTAACTGTGACTGCGGGTACAAAAGTGGGCACAGATCACATTTTTTAGGCCAACATCATAGATCATTATCTCGCAGATTCAAATTCCACTAAGGCCCAATGCCAAGTAAACTATGCAAAATAACTTAATTTCGCTCTTAAATAGGCTTATTTATGCCAGCAAATGACAAAACAAAACGATTTAATAGCAAACCGGCATTTGCCAGAACAGCCAAAAAGTCTAGCAACAATACCAGAAAAACCATTAAACGCCCTGTAAAAAGAGCGGTTGAGAACCCAATAATAGTGTTATTTAACAAACCTTTTGATGTGCTATGTCAATTTACTGATGAGTCAGGAAGACAAACATTAAAAGATTTTATCCCAGTAAAAGATGTTTATGCAGCTGGCAGATTAGATAGAGACAGTGAAGGTTTATTATTGCTGACTAATGACGGTAAATTACAAGCTCAAATTACTCAACCTAACAAAAAAACATTTAAAACTTATTGGGCGCAAGTTGAAGGTGAACCCAGTGAGGAAGCCATTAATGCGTTATGCCAAGGTGTTGAATTAAAAGATGGTATGACTTTACCGGCCAAAGTTACTGTGATGAATGAACCAGCGGTGTGGGACAGAGTTCCCCCAGTTAGAGAGCGTAAATCCATTCCAACAACTTGGTTAGAAATCCAAATATGTGAAGGCCGGAACAGACAGGTTAGAAGAATGACAGCACATATTGGTCACCCTACATTAAGATTAATTCGCTATAAAATAGGCCAATGGAGTTTAGATGACATTGCCAATGGTCAATATAAAACACTTGCACAGTAACAATTGATAACCATCATAAGCTTATCTTTCAAGCCATGCTTAAGCTTAAAATAAAGCCCAAGCCCAAAAAATAGTTCAATGACAAAAGAATAGCTCAACGACAAAAGGATAGCTCAATGACAAAAGAACGTTATAAACCCAATACTACGGTCGCTTGTGTTATCCATTGCCAAAATAAATTTTTATTTGTCGAAGAAATCATTGATGGTGAAACTCGCTTTAATCAACCTGCAGGTCATATTGAAGCGCAAGAATCGATACCAGAAGCTTGTAAAAGAGAAGTTAAGGAAGAGACGGGGCTAGATATCGAGCTTCTCGGTATTATCGGCGTCTACCAGTTTAGCCCGAATGAACAATTATCCTTCGTGCGTTTTACCTTTGCCGCTGAGACTAAAAACCTGATAATTTGTCAGCCTTTAGATAAAGATATCCTTGCCTGCCATTGGTTCACTCTGGATGAAATTAAAGCGCGGAAACATCAGCTTAGAAGCCCGTTAGTGATTAAATCCATAGAAGACTTTTTACATAAAGCTCACAGCCCATTATCACTGATTAATAGTGACTTGCAGATCATAGCCGACAACAACAATGCATGATAGAATATGCGCCGCACATTTTTGAGATTTTCGTGATGTTTTTCATCGGTTTTTATGACCGGTTTTGATAACAGAACTTGGCGATATATATACAGCGACTTGAAAAGCGCTAACGTCGACCACATGATCATCTCTTGTATCCGTAAATTCACTGGTTTTTAGGTTTTATGACATCAATCAATCCCAATTCAAATGGTAAAAAAGTCATCGTAGGTATGTCCGGCGGTGTAGATTCTTCAGTTTCAGCTTATCTGCTTATGCAGCAAGGCTACCAGGTTGAAGGATTATTTATGAAGAACTGGGAAGAAGATGACACGGATGAATACTGTCTTGCAGCCGAAGATTTAAAAGATGCTCAGGCTGTTTGTGACAAACTCGGTATTAAGTTGCATACAGTTAACTTCGCTTCAGAGTATTGGGACAATGTATTTGAACATTTCCTTGAAGAATACAAAGCGGGTCGCACGCCAAATCCCGATATCATGTGTAACAAAGAAATCAAATTCAAAGCATTTTTAGAATTCGCAGACGAAATTCTTGATGCTGACTTTATTGCTATGGGCCATTATGTGCGTCGTCGAGATAACGAAGACGGCACCACCCAAATGCTACGTGGCGTTGACGGCAATAAAGACCAAAGTTACTTCCTCTACACCTTAAGTGACAAGCAAGTTGCTAAAAGCTTATTCCCAGTGGGCGAGTTAGAGAAATATCAAGTTCGTGATATCGCCAAAGAAATGGGCTTAATAACCCATGATAAAAAAGACAGCACCGGTATTTGCTTTATTGGTGAGCGTAAGTTTACCGACTTTTTAGGCACCTATTTACCTGCACAACCTGGTGATATAGAAACCGCTGAAGGTGAAGTCATTGGTACCCACCAAGGTTTGATGTATCACACCTTAGGGCAACGCAAAGGTTTAGGTATCGGCGGCTTGAAAAACAGCAATGACGATCCTTGGTATGTCGTTGAAAAAGACTTATTACGTAACGTATTAATCGTCGCACAAGGTGGCAACCACCCTCGCCTAATGTCTCATGGCATGATGGTCAGTCAGTTACATTGGGTTGACCGCCAAGGTCCTAGCTCACCAGCAAGCATTACGGTAAAAACTCGCTATCGCCAACACGATGTAAAATGCACCGTGACAACAGTAGATGCTGATAACATCAAAGTCATGTTTGATGAACCTGTTGCAGCGGTAACGCCAGGTCAATCAGCCGTATTTTATGATGGTGAAGTCTGCCTTGGTGGCGGCATTATCGATACCTTAATTAGAGGATAGGTCGTGAGCCAAGTATTATTTGAACGCACTATGGCGTTTGCAGGTATTTTACAAGCGGTTGCTCAAGTTCAACACCTTGCTCGTCATGGTGAATCAGACGAAACCGCAATGGCTGCGAGTTTGAACACCATTATGGTGACAGACCCAGAATCAATATCTGATATCTACCAAGATAAGCATGCATTAAATAAAGGCTATCATTTAATTGAACAACAATTAGGTGATGGTAATAGCAAAGATGTTGAAACCACACGCTATCTTGTCGGTATGCTCGCTCTGGAGCGTAAACTCGCTCGCTCAGCTAATGGCTTAGGCATGCTTGCAGAACGAATTAACCAAGTCCATCGACAGTTACACCACTTTGCCATCACAGATGAGCAAATTGTCGCAAGTTTAGCGAGTATTTATAGCGATGTGATCAGCGAACTTGGGCCTAAATTACAAATTTCTGGTAATCCAGCTTGCTTGCAACAACCGCAAGTACAACAAAAAATCCGTGCTTTACTTCTATCAGCTATGCGCAGTGCTGTTTTATGGCGTCAATTAGGTGGCAAACGTCGTCACCTTGTTTTTGCTCGTAAGGCCATTGTGGATACTGCAATTAGTAGCCGTAAAAATAATTAATCGTATCACCCTACAACAAAAGTTCATCAAGGAGCTTCAAATGGATCTTTCTGCACTGACCGCTATATCTCCGATAGACGGTCGTTATGGTAGCAAAACCACCTCATTACGAGGTATTTTCAGCGAATTCGGTTTAACTAAATACCGTGTTCAAGTTGAAATTAACTGGTTAAAACTACTTTCAAGTTGCCCAGAGATTGAAGAAGTTCCGCCATTCAGTGAAGAAGCATTAATCTTACTGGATAGCATCAAGGATAACTTCAGCGAAGAAGACGCATTACGCGTTAAAACAATTGAAAGAACGACCAACCACGACGTTAAAGCGGTTGAGTATTTCATTAAAGAACAAATTGCTGATAATGCTGAATTAGTCGCGATTGACGAATTTGTTCATTTCGCTTGTACCTCAGAAGACATTAACAACTTGTCTCATGCGTTAATGCTTAAAGAAGCGCGTGAACTTGTTCTAGCACCTCAGTGTTTAGAAATTGTGGATGCCATTAAAAAGTTAGCGACAGATAACAAGTCTGTACCGCTAATGTCACGTACTCACGGTCAACCAGCTTCACCTACAACTTTAGGTAAAGAAATGGCAAACGTAGCTGTACGTCTAGAGCGCCAACTGAACCAAATCAACGCTGTTGAAATCATGGGTAAAATCAATGGTGCAGTAGGTAACTACAACGCACACATCTCAGCTTACCCAGAAGTTAACTGGCATGAGCTGTCACAACGTTTTGTGACTAGCCTTGGCATTAACTGGAACCCATACACGACTCAAATCGAACCGCATGATTACATTGCTGAATTATTTGATGCCGTAGCACGTTTCAATACAATCCTAATCGATTTCGATCGTGATATCTGGGGTTACATTGCCATGGGCCACTTCAAGCAGCGTACTATTGCTGGAGAGATTGGTTCTTCAACCATGCCGCATAAAGTTAACCCTATTGATTTTGAAAATTCAGAAGGTAACTTAGGTATTGCTAACGCGCTAATGCAGCATTTAGCCGCGAAATTACCTGTTTCAAGATGGCAACGTGACTTAACGGATTCTACGGTTTTACGTAACCTAGGTGTTGGTATGGCCCACTCGTTGATTGCTTATCAAGCGACAATGAAAGGCATCAGCAAGTTAGAAGTTAACGAAGCTAACCTGTTAGCAGAGCTCGACAAAAACTGGGAAGTATTGGCTGAGCCGGTACAAACAGTAATGCGTCGTTATGGTATTGAAAAGCCATATGAAAAATTAAAAGAGCTAACACGTGGTAAGCGTATTGATGGCGAGCAACTTGCTTTATTCATCGATGGTTTAGAACTGCCTGACAGTGTCAAAGCAGAGCTTAAAACAATGACACCAGCTAACTACATCGGCCGTGCAGAAGCATTTGTTGACGAGTTAAAATAATCTTCCAAACAAACGCTTATATAAAATTATTTATAAAAGTCACTTGTTTGTAGAATAAGGAATGGCGACACCTCTTATGAGCTGTCGCCTTTTTTACAATTATGTATACATTAAATTTTGATACTGCTGAATTCATACGTGAAAACTGGCAAAAAAAACCTATTGTGATTAAAAATGCCTTCAATGCATTCGAAGATCCTATTTCTGCAGATGAACTAGCGGGTTTAGCCATGGAAGAAGATATTTCTTCACGTATTGTGCAAACACAAGCTCAAGGCTGGAATGTGGTCCAAGGGCCATTTGAGGATTATGACGAATACGGTGAAGATGGCTGGCAATTATTAGTCCAAGCCGTTAACCATTGGTACCCTGAATCACAGCCATTAGTGGAAGCCTTTCGTTTTTTACCTGACTGGCGCTTTGATGATCTAATGGTCTCTTTTGCGACGCCAAAAGGCGGTGTTGGACCACATATCGATAATTATGATGTATTTATCATTCAAGGCGAAGGTGAGCGTCGCTGGCAAGTGGGCAATAATGGTCACCATAAGCAGCGTGGCGGTGATAAAAACAGCCCTTTAGTAGACGACTTTGAGCCTATCATTGATGTTGTATTGACCAAAGGCGATGTACTGTATATTCCCCCTGGTTATCCACATTGTGGTGAAACGTTAACCCTTGCGTTAAGTTACTCCATTGGTTTTAGGGCCCCTAGTCAGCAAGAGCTATTAACTGAACTTGCTGACTCTTTAATTGACAATAACGCGGGTAAACAGCGATTTATTTCAATTGAAGAACAAGCCAATAAAGGCATTGTTAGCCAACAGCAACAACAAGGTATGATGAACTTGTTAGCTGAGCTAGCAAATAACCCGAATCAGTATCAAACAATGTTAGGTAAGTTGCTTAGTCAAAATCGTTTTGAACTTGACCTTAATCCATTCGAGCAACCTATTTCGGCTGAAGATATGATTGAAGCCATTGAAGACGGTGCAAGTATGCAACGTATTGGTGGTTTAAAAGTATTAACACTTGAGGCGGATACACAAGCCCATCTCTATGTGAATGGTGAAGTAGTCAGTGTTGAAGGCATCGATGCAGATATTATCAAGGTTATCGCTAATGAGCATTCAATCAGTCAACCAATGTTATCGACTTGGAGTCATCACCCCGCTTTACTATTAATACTCACAGAGTTTATCAATCAAGGTTGGTTTTACTTCTCTGAATAACCCATTATTTATCATTGATGGGTTATAAGATACATATTGAAAAGGCACAAAAGATTCATCTTTTGTGCCTTTTCAATTTAATTTTAATATTGGTTAAAGTGATTGAAACACAACTATCACTTACAACAGCACAAATCACTGACTGTAGGATTTAATACAGTTTACTCTCGCCATCAGGTCTTGTTTTCAAAAACTTTAAAAACCACATGTATTGCTCAGGATATGCATTGATAACCTGTTCAACCATTTTGTTAAGGGCAATGGCTTCATTATCCTTACCTTGCATGTCTTCTGGGTCTACTGCCTGCATCACGGTTAAATTAAACTGTCGCGCTTGTTTGTCATAACCAATTTTAACTGGCAGTACTTGCGCTTTTCCTGCTTGAGCTAAACGGCCAACCACTGGCAGTGTTGCTTTAACAGTCCCCAGTAATGGCGCAAAAACGCTTTGTTCTGGGCCTAAATCCTCATCTGGCAGGTAAAAGAAACTATTATCTTGTCTTAATTCGCTGATTAGAGCACGTATACCCGCCTCTCGCATGTAAACACGACCGTTTTGACTACTACGTAAACGGTTGCTAAACCAGTTAAACAAGCCATTCCTGTGAGCTTTTGCCATTGTCACCATCGGCAGTTCGATATTAAGCCTGATCCCAGCATAATCGATTGGCCAAACATGAGGCATGATAAAAATCATCGGCTGCCCTGCTTGTCTTGCAGCTTCGACATGTTCAAAACCTTCAATCGTGACACGACTTTTAATATGTTCATTAGAGCGCAGTAACAACTCAGCTTGCGACATTAATGTTAGAACAAACATATCGACATTGTCTTTAATCAAGGCATCAATTTCTGCTTCTGGCTTATCTGGAAAACAAGTACGCATATTAATTCGTGCAATATTAATTGGTTTTTTAGCAATCGACATTACAAGCTTGGCGAGGAGTCGTGAAATGGGATCGCGTAGCCAAGCCGGCATAATGCCAAAAATGAATAAAATCAGAATGACAAACCAAGTACCCCAATATCGAGGGTGTAACAAAGAAAGAGTAAATCGACGATCGAAATGTTTTGCTTGTCTAGCCAAAAGAAACCTCAAAATTACATCAGCGCAGTGAAATGAATAGCGGAGCCAAAGACATATAATAACAATTTTCTACTACTCACAGCACGATATTTTTACCTCTCCAACATGAGGAGTAGTGATTAATTAATTTTAGAAAACAAAAAAGCCACTCAATTGAGTGGCTTTTTGAATAAAGCGAAACTATTTCTTAGCCGAGTTCGATTCTTCAACTCGAGTTTTCAACTTTTGTCCTGGACGGAACGTCACAACACGTCGAGCTGAAATTGGAATATCTTCACCAGTTTTTGGGTTCCTTCCCGGTCTTTGATTCTTGTCGCGCAGATCAAAGTTTCCAAAGCCAGATAACTTGACCTGCTCACCACTTTCGAGTGCTTCTCTAATTTCTTCAAAGAAAGACTCAACCATCTCTTTGGCAACACGTTTGTTCATGCCCAGCGTTTCAAAAAGATGTTCTGCCATTTCGGCTTTGGTAAGTGCCATACTTTTAGTCCCTCAACGATGCGTTGAACTCGGTCTTAAGTGCAGATACAACTGAATCAACAGTTTCGGTTATATCTTTTTCTTCAAGCGTACGAGTAATGTCTTGTAATGTAAGTGCTATTGCTAGGCTCTTTTTGCCTGCTTCAACACCTTTACCTCGGTATACGTCGAACAAGTTTAAGCCAACCAACTGATTTTCGCCAACTTTTCTTATCAAATTCATAACATTAGTTGCAGAAACTTCTTCTTCAACAACAACAGCAATATCACGTCGATTTGCAGGAAACTTAGATACAGTCTGGGCTAGCGGCAAACTGGCATGCAGTAAAGCGTCCAGTTCTAACTCAAAAATAATTGTTTTGCCATTCAGTCCAAAAGGCTTTTCCAAACTAGGATGGACAGCACCAATGATACCAATGACCTGATTATTTCTTAGTATTTCAGCACATTGCCCCGGATGAAGAGCAGAATGTGTTGCACTTCTAAAAGTAAATTCAGAAGTTGAAACTGTCAAGCCGATAATTGATTCTAAATCACCTTTTAAATCAAAGAAGTCGACAGTTTTTGAATCCATTGACCAATGTTCATCATTTTGAACACCTGAAATCACCGCACCAATCATTGCTTCTTGTCTAACACCAGAATCTGCTTCTGCATCAGGGACAAAGCGTAAACCAGTCTCAAATAAACGCACTCGACCTTGTTGACGGCTTTGGTTATAACCAACTGACGTCAATAATCCAGTGAACATAGAGAGGCGCATCGCTGACATTTCAACCGAAATAGGATTCGGTAAAATCATCGCTGGCGCATCAGGGTGAACAAGATTTTGTTGCTTAGGATCAACAAAGCTGTAAGTCACCGCTTCTTGGAAGCCACGAGCGACTAAAACATTACGTACTTTACGTAGTGAAATATCAGCTTCTTTGTGATCAGACATGGTTAATGAAGCTACAGGCGCGATATTAGGGATATTGTTATATCCGTAGATGCGAGCCACTTCTTCAATCAAATCTTCTTCAATCGCCATATCAAAACGATAAGTTGCAGTAACAACATCCCACGTTTCAGCATTAGCGGTGACATTGAAACCTAAACGCTCAAGAATTTCAGTCACGTCAGTATCAGGAATATGATGGCCGAGAATTTTGTCTAGCTTGCTGCGACGTAATGTCAATTCAACAGGCTTAGGCAAGTGAGCTTCAGTCACAGCTTCTTCAACAGGGCCAGCTTCGCCGCCACAAATGTCTAATACTAGACGAGTCGCACGATCCATAACCTTATGTTGTAGTTCAGGGTCTACTCCACGCTCAAAACGGTGTGAAGCGTCGGTATGAAGACCTAAGCGGCGTGACTTACCCATAATCGCAAGAGGCGCAAAGAATGCACACTCTAAAAGAATATCTTGAGTTTTAGTGGTAACACCGGTTTTTTCACCGCCAAACACACCTGCCAACGCGATTGAACCGCTGTCGTCTGCAATCACTAACGTATCACTAGGCACAGTAACTTCATTACCGTCTAGAAGCGTTAATTTCTCTACGCCGTCGCTTAAGCGAACTTGAATAGCACCCGCTAAGGTAGCTAAGTCAAATGCATGCATTGGCTGACCGTATTCAATTAATACGTAATTAGTAATATCTACAATTGGATCAATTGAGCGAATACCACTACGACGCAGTTTCTCTTGCATCCACAATGGAGTTGCTGCGGCAAGGTTAACGTTTTTAACTACACGGCCTAAGTAACGAGGACATGCTTGTGCATCGATAACATTAATCGCAACTTTATCGTCGATAGTCGAAGCTACTGCTTCCCAAGTTGGCTCTGTTACTGCTTCACGGTTTAATACGCCAACTTCACGCGCAAGACCAGCCATGCCTAAACAATCTGCACGGTTTGCCGTTAAATCAACGTCAATCACCGCATCGTTAAGGTCAAGGTATTCACGAACATCCTTACCAATTGGAGCATCCGTCGGTAATTCGATAATGCCATCGCTTTCGATGTCGATACCTAATTCACCGTACGAACACAACATACCAAATGATGGTTGACCACGTAATTTAGCTTTCTTAATTTTAAAGTCACCAGGTAAAACAGCACCTACCATAGCAACAGCAACTTTAAGACCTAAACGACAATTTGGTGCACCACAAACGATATCGATTAACTCTTCTTCACCGACATTAATTTTGGTTACACGCAATTTGTCAGCATCAGGATGCTGACCACACTCAACCACTTCACCGACAACAACACCGCTAAATTCGGCGGCTACAGGGTCAACGCCGTCTACTTCAAGACCAGCCATTGTAATTTGGTGTGATAACGCGTCACGACTTACTGATGGGTTAACCCACTCACGAAGCCAAGATTCACTGAATTTCATCTTTATATTGCTCCGTTATTTGAATTGCTTAAGAAAACGTAAATCGTTTTCGAAGAAGGCACGTAGGTCATTTACGCCGTAACGCAGCATTGTTAAACGCTCAACCCCCATACCAAAAGCAAAACCAGAGTATTTTTCAGGGTCAATACCGACACTGCGAAGGACATTAGGGTGCACCATGCCGCAACCTAATACTTCTAACCACTTGCCATTTTTGCCCATCACATCCACTTCTGCAGAAGGTTCAGTGAATGGGAAGTAAGATGGACGGAAACGAACTTCTAAATCTTCTTCAAAGAAGTTACGCAAGAAATCATGCAAAATGCCTTTCAGCTCAGCAAAGTTAACTTTCTCATCAACTAACAGCCCTTCCACCTGGTGGAACATTGGCGTATGAGTTTGATCGTAGTCATTACGGTAAACACGGCCTGGAGAAATAATACGTAAAGGCGGTTTTTCGTGTTCCATAGTACGAATTTGAACACCTGAAGTTTGCGTACGAAGCATTACTTTAGGGTTAAAATAGAAAGTATCATGATCTGCACGAGCCGGATGGTGCTCTGAAATGTTCAATGCATCAAAGTTATGGAAATCATCTTCAATTTCAGGACCGTTCTTAACCGAAAATCCTAACTCGCCAAAGAAAGTTTCAATACGTTCGATAGTACGGGTCACTGGGTGCAAGCCACCCAATTCAATTGTACGACCTGGTAAGGTAACATCGATTTGTTCAGCGATAAGTTGCGCTTCTAATTCTGCAGACTTTAAGCCTTCAATACGCTCAGAAAGTTCTTTCTGTACCGCTTGTTTTGCTTTATTGACTGCTTGTCCAAAAGCAGGTTTCTCTGCTGGACTTAAGCTACCCATCAATTTCATCATGTCAGTGATCTTACCTTTTTTACCAAGGTAATCGACACGGATATCATCCAATGCCTTTAGATCACTGGCCTTACCTATTACTTCTAAGGCTTGTTCTACGATCTCAGTTAACTGCTGCATTATTTCTTCCACTGCATTCTTGCATATCAAATGCGTTTGGGCGTCTAAGGATAGACGACATATTTAGTCTAGGCATAAATGTAAAATTAAACCTAAAGCATGGGGTTAAAACAAAAGATGGGATTTTACGTGACCTAGGCTTATTTTACTAGCATTTATTGCAATTTAAACCAGTAAACTCCTGCGTTATCATGAGTTAGCCTCATGTAAATTGAAATTTATCAAACGCTAAAAAATCTTATACCCCTAAAAGTATAATTTTATGAATAATTCAATATATACAAGCCAGTAGCAATTAATCCACAGCCATTATTGCCTTTAACAAAACTCCATCTAAAGTTTAATCAGTATTATCCGATATAACGACATAGCGCGTATAAAACAAGAGGCCAAAATGAAAGAAGTAAAGTTTAGATGGATTGATCAATTTTTAATTAAATTATCCATTAAATCCAAATTCACAATATTGGCGATTGTTCCGATTGCATTGATTTTATTGCTGACTTTTACATTGACAAGCAGTTTTAAAACGACCTTAGCTGAAGCTGAAATTGAAGAAGCTATATCCCTTAACAATACTTATAATCATGCAGTTGAAGCTGCCTTAGATTTACTTGAACAAGATAAACAACAAGCTTTCCTATCTGACTTAAATGGCTCAAGCCGAGCGGTTAATATTGATACGCTTTCTCGCCAAGAACAACAAATCGCACGTCAAGGTGGCGGTTCCCTCGAAACAGGCCAAGGCTTTAATGTCTTTAGTAATGTTAATTCTCACGATATTGTTATCACCACTCAAATAGCGCACAAAACTATCGATGATAAAACCAGCGGCGATAATAATTTGGCCTATTTATTAATGGTGTTGATTATTGCAATTATTTTGTTCTTTTCTTATTACATCTCAACGTTTATCGGCGGCGCGTTATATACCACTGTGATGGCGCTACGTAGAGCAACTGAAGGCGATTTAACTAGTCGATTAAACTTTTTCGAAGTCCCCGATGAATTTAGTTTGCTGGCTATTAGTGTTGATGAATTGGTTGACAGGCAACACAAACTTGTCGTTCAAATGACTCATGCTACTGAGCAAATTAGGCATGTAGTACATTCATTTAGAAACACGGCTGAAGAGGGTCAAACTGTCGCTGTTAATCAACGTCAACATTTGGACTCACTGGCTACAGCCATGGAGGAAATGACTGCAGCCGTTAAAGAAGTGGCCCGTAATGCAGAACAATCTTCAGCAGAGACTCAAGAGGCGAATAATCAGGTTACAGCAGGGTCTAACGACATTGAAACCACAGTGCAAGCCATTGATTTACTTTCAACTGAAATTGCTGGCGCTTCAGACGCTGTGAATGAATTAAATGACAATGCCAGTAAAATTGATGCAGTTGTAACCACAATTAATGCCATTTCTGAACAAACCAACTTACTTGCCTTAAATGCTGCTATTGAAGCTGCACGTGCGGGTGAGCAAGGTCGTGGGTTTGCCGTCGTTGCCGATGAGGTTCGTACTCTTGCAGGTAGAACACAATCTGCCACGGTAGAAATAAAAACCATGATTGAAGCTTTACAATCTGGTACTCAGAACCTAACACAAGTTATGTCTCGCACCGTTGAACAAGCAGAAGAAGGTAAAAAGCATGTCCTTCAAACTGGTGACGATTTAGAAAGCATTGCCCATCATAGTGGTAAAGTGTTTGAGATGAGCGTATTAATCGCTACATCAGCAGAGGAGCAATCAGCTGTCGCAAATGAAATAGCCTCTAATTTAATGGAAATTAGAAATCAATCCCATAATGTTGAAGAAGCGGCAAATCTATCAGTATCTGGTTGTAATGAGCTAAACACGACGGCAGAAGAACTCGATAAACTAATGATTGGTTTGAAGATTTAAAGTCAAATCGGCATATAAATGCAAAAAGCTCGTCCCTAGATGGTGACGAGCTTTTATTTACCAATTTTATCTGGCTGTTTTATCTGGCAATATGATCTGGCTATAAGTAAGTTAAACGCATTAATCTAGCAGTGCTAATACAGCTTAATTAACACTAGTGAAGCATTAACGGTTTTTCTCTAATCGAGCCAATAAACTTGAAGTGTCCCAGCGATTACCTTTCATTGACTGCACTTCTGAATAAAACTGATCAACCAATGCAGTGACGGGAAGATGGCTGCCATTACGTCTACCTTCTTCAAGGGCGATACCTAAATCTTTACGCATCCAATCAATCGCAAACCCAAAGTCATACTCGCCCTGCCACATGGTTTGGTAACGGTTTTCCATTTGCCAACTTTGTGCTGCTCCCTTACTGATAACTTCAACCACCTTTAAACCATCTAAACCAGCACTTTTAGCAAAATGGAGCCCTTCAGCGAGCCCCTGCACCACACCTGCAATACAGATTTGATTAACCATTTTAGTTAATTGACCAGCGCCAACATCACCTAATAATTCAGCGCAGCGGCTATAAGATTCAATCACGGGTTTGACTTGATTGAAGACCGACTCTTTCCCGCCCATCATCACGGTCAGTACACCATTTTCAGCCCCAGCTTGGCCACCAGAAACAGGTGCATCTAAAAACTCGACATTTTGGCCAGCTAATAAAGCAGCAACTTCACGTGCCACATCCGCTGATGCTGTTGTGTGATCTACGAGTACAGCACCTTGATTAATACCGTGAATAACACCGTTGTCGCCTAAGATAACTTGTCTTAAATCATCATCATTACCAACGCAGGTAAATACAATATCTTTATCTTTTGCAGCTAAAGCTGGCGTTAACGCGAACTCACCTTGATAATCTTGAGTCCACCTTTCCGCTTTCGCCGTTGTACGATTGTACACAGTGACTTGATGGCCTTGTTTGACAAGATGACCCGCCATTGGGTATCCCATAACACCAAGTCCGATAAATGCTACCTTTGCCATATTATCCTTCTTATTATTTTAATGGTTTTATAATTACAGTGCAGGTTTAACGTGCGCTTCCATTTCTGCGCCAATACGCTTACGCATATCCATTAATCTTAATGCAGAGTCTCTTAAACGAACATCGTCTTCATTTTGTGGGATCCACTCAGGTACAGAAGTTGGTTTACCATCATCATCAACCGCAACCATGATCACAATACAATGGGTGGTTAAATGGCGTTCAGGTTCTTTAGGATCGCCCGCTTTTACATCAATACCTAAGTGCATTGATGATGTACCGGTATAAATTACTTTAGCGCTCACTTCGACAATATTGCCAACATGAATAGGTTTCACAAAACGAATACCGCCAGCATAAACCGTAATACAGTATTTCCCGCTCCAACCTGCCGCCCCAGCATAAGCCGCCAAATCAATCCATTTCATTACCGCGCCGCCGTGCACTTTGCCGCCAAAGTTAACATCTGCGGGTTCGGCCAAAAATCGTAAGGTTATTTCTCTATCAATACCGGCCATACAGCCTCCTAAATGAATCATCTAGACTCAGTTTACGATATTT
Organism: Shewanella sp. 10N.286.52.E4; assembly: GCF_041468785.1. NCBI lineage: Bacteria > Pseudomonadati > Pseudomonadota > Gammaproteobacteria > Alteromonadales > Shewanellaceae > Shewanella > Shewanella sp. 10N.286.52.E4. The sequence continues at coordinate 125,315 of NZ_JBFRJJ010000024.1, read as the reverse complement.
TTAAACCTAAAACGTTAAAAAAATCAGCTTTGTAATAATTTAGTCATTATATTATTGAATTGTTATTTATCCGCGAAAATATCCACGTTTCGATAATAAGGGAACGAATCTATTAAACAGTAAATACAAAAAAGCAGTAACCGAAGTTACTGCTTTTATTATGTATTCATTTTGAATGTTAATTATAATTCAAAACTGATTTATGGCATATTTTAAGATGTGCTTTACTCTACGAATCCGCTTTTTTGAATAAAAGCGAGCCGTTAGTGCCACCAAAACCAAATGAATTACATAATGCGTAGTCAAATGTATGCTCTTTTGCTTTATGGGCAACAAAGTCCAAATCACAACCTTCATCTGGGTTATCTAAATTAATGGTTGGCGGTACGATTTGATCACGTAATGCCAAAATAGTAACAATAGCTTCAACTGAGCCCGCTGCACCTAATAAATGCCCCGTCATAGACTTAGTCGAACTGACTAATAAATCATAAGCATGAGGGCCAAATACTGATTTAACCGCTGCAGCTTCTGCTTTGTCACCTGCTGGTGTTGATGTGCCATGAGCGTTAATGTAGCCCACTTTTTCATTTTCAATTTGCGCATCATTGATAGCATTAACCATTGCAGCAGCAGCACCTGCGCCATCTGCTGGAGGTGAAGTCATATGGAAAGCATCGCCACTCATGCCAAACCCAACAAGTTCAGCATAAATTTTGGCACCACGTGCTTTTGCATGTTCATACTCTTCCATGACCATCACTCCAGCACCATCACCAATAACAAAGCCATCACGGTCTTTATCCCATGGACGGCTTGCAGCAAGCGGATCGTCATTACGAGTCGATAACGCTTTAGCCGAGCCAAAACCTGCGACTGCAAGTGGTGAGGTCACATCCTCTGCACCGCCTGCAACCATCACATCGGCATCACCATATGCAATGGTGCGCGCTGCAAAACCAATGTTATGCACACCAGTAGTACAAGCGGTTGTTACAGCAAAATTCGGGCCTGTCATGCCATATTTGATTGATAAGTGCCCTGCTATCATATTGATAATAGTACTTGGGACAAAAAATGGAGAAACCTTACGCGGGCCACCTTTTAATAATGCGGCGTGGTTTTGCTCAATTAATGGCATCCCCCCCATTCCAGCACCAATTGCAGTTCCCACTCGTGAAGGGTTTTCTTTTTCCATATCCAAACCGGCATCGTTCATGGCTTGAATACCAGCAGCCATGCCGTATTGGATAAATAAGTCCATTTTGCGCGCATCTTTACGCGATAAGTACTGCTCGACGTCAAAATCTTTTACAGAGCCACTGAAACGCGTACTGAATTCAGTTGCATCAAATTTGGTAATGGGTGCAATACCACTTTTACCCGCTAATAAAGACTGCCAAGAAGAATCGACATCGTTACCCACTGGAGTAACTAGTCCTAGGCCTGTAATGACAACACGACGTTTAGACACAGTATTCACCTTTGAAATAAATAGGCATAAGCCAATAATAAACAATATTGGTTAATCCATCATCAATGACTTTGTACCGGTACATTTAGCATTGAGTAGATAAGGATGGAGCTGAGGATTAACGCTTGGAAATTAAGTCTAGTCGAAAAGTATCGACTTCAGAAACAAAAACAGGCGGCATAAATGCCACCTGTTTTTGTGAATCTGGGATTACTGATTTTTTGAAACGTAATCGATCGCTGCTTGAACAGTAGTGATCTTTTCAGCTTCTTCATCAGGGATCTCGGTATCAAACTCTTCTTCTAGAGCCATAACCAATTCAACAGTGTCCAGAGAATCTGCACCTAAATCGTCTACGAATGATGCAGCTGATTTAACGTCTTCTTCTTTAACGCCAAGTTGCTCAATGATGATTTTCTTTACACGTTCTTCGATGTTGCTCATTAGTTTTCTTTCCTATTCAAATTACACACTTGCGTAAGATTGCGAGTAGTTTATTCGATCCAGCTGACAATGCAAGCTTAGTTTTCGTGGTCTAACCACGAAAATTATCATACTTTGATATCAAACCAGATTCAATAAAAGTCGTTGCCTTTGAAGGCGATTAAACCATGTACATTCCACCATTTACATGCAGGGTCTCACCCGTTATGTAAGCAGCAGAGTCAGATGCTAAGAACAATACTGCGTTAGCAATCTCTTGTGCCTGCCCTAAACGCTCCATTGGAACTTGTGACATGATAGCTTGCTGTTGTTCTTCAGTTAGCTCATCTGTCATGTCAGTTTGTATGAAACCTGGTGCAATAGCATTCACTGTTATTTGACGAGATGCAACCTCTCTTGCAAGAGATTTTGTAAATCCGATCAAACCAGCTTTAGCTGCAGAGTAGTTTACTTGGCCTGCATTGCCCATGGTACCAACAACTGAACCGATGTTAATGATGCGTCCATTACGTTTTTTCATCATTGAGCGCATTACAGGTTTTGATAATCTAAATAGCGACGTTAAGTTAGTATCAAGGATATCTTGCCACTCATCATCTTTCATTCGCATTAATAAATTATCACGAGTGATACCCGCGCTGTTTACAAGAATATCAACATCACCGGCTTTTTCTTTGATCTGGGCGAATAATTGTGCAACTGATTCTTTATCAGTAACGTTTAATACTAGACCGTGACCTTTGTCGCCAAGGTACTCTTGAATCGCCGCAGCACCTTTTTCACTGGTTGCAGTACCAATAACAACTGCGCCGGCTTCGACCAAGGTTTCAGTGATTGCACGTCCAATACCACGACTTGCGCCGGTGACTAATGCAACTTTACCGGTTAAATTAAAGCTAATGCTCATGAAAATTCCTTATTGGATTAAAGCAGATAAAGACGATGCATTGTTTACCGCATGCCCCTTTAATGATTTATTAATTCTTTTTGTTAAACCCGTTAAGACTTTACCTGGGCCCATTTCTACTAAATCTGTGATGCCTTTACTTGCCATTAGCTCGACCGATTCGCTCCAACGCACAGGGCAATATAACTGGCGAACTAAAGCATCTTTAATGTCACTTGCCGCAGTTGGCGTGGCAACATCAACATTATTTATCACGCTAATTTTAGGCTCATTAAAAGTCAGTTCGGTTAATGCTATCGCTAACTTCTCAGCTGCAGGCTTCATCAGTTCACAATGAGACGGCACACTCACTGGTAATGCTACTGCCATTTTGGCCCCTGCCGCTTTACACGCTGCCGCAGCTCTTTCTGCCGCTTCTTTTTCACCAGCGATAACGACTTGGCCAGGACTATTAAAGTTAACCGGGCTAACCACTGCGCCATTGGCTGATTCTTCACAAGCTGTAGCGATTGCATCATTATCTAAACCGATAATAGCAAACATCGCACCTGTGCCTGCTGGAACAGCCTGTTGCATGAGTTGACCACGAAGCTCGACTAATTTAATAGCATCAGCAAAATCAATCACACCAGCACATACCAGCGCGGAGTACTCACCTAAGCTATGGCCTGCTAATAAAGCAGGTTGAGCCGCACCGCTTGCTTGATAAGCGCGGAAAATAGCCACACTTGCGGTTAATAATGCAGGTTGAGTTTTATCTGTTTCATTTAACTTTTCAGCGGGTCCATCTTGAGTTAGCGCCCAAAGGTCATAACCCAATACTTCGCTTGCTTGTGAAAATGTCTCAGTGACAACCGGAAAATCCGCAGCAAGATCAGCTAACATGCCAACGGCTTGCGAACCTTGACCAGGAAAAACAAAAGCCATATTTTCCATTATTTTTATTACCTTTATTCGTTCATGAAAAATGAAATTATTCGTCTGTCGTCTGTATAAAGCACTCACTTTACTGACAAGTAATATTAGAACAGTTAATGAATGAGTCTCTATTCAAAATATTAATTATCTTACTGACGTTTTAACGATAAATCTACAATCTAACCAGCAGGTTAAATCAAAACCTAACTAACGCACTGCCCCATGCAAAACCGCCGCCAAACGCTTCTAGCAAGATTAATTGACCACGTTGAATGCGGCCATCTCTGACGGCTTCATCCAGAGCAATCGGAACCGATGCAGCTGAAGTATTACCATGCTTAGCTAACGTCAATACCACTTTATCTAAGCTCATATCCAGTTTCTTAGCTGTAGCTTTAATAATTCTAAAGTTTGCTTGATGAGGCACTAACCAATCAATTTCTGATTTATCAATATTATTAATACGTAATGTTTCAGTCACAACATGCGAAAGCTGAGTGACTGCAAACTTGAAAACATCATTACCTTTCATAGTCATAAAACTAACGGCTTCTGATGATTCTGCAGCTCTTGGCGGGAAAGAACATTTTAATAAATCACCTTGACGGCCATCAGCATAAATATGAGTCGAAATAATACCTGGTTGCTCACTTGCACCAATCACGGCTGCACCAGCACCATCGCCAAATAATATGACAGTAGTACGATCTTCAGGATCGCACAAACGTGATAATACATCTGCGCCGATAACCAATACTTTTTTAGCGGCACCTGTTTTTACAAACTGGTCTGCAATAGATAATGCATAAACAAAACCTGAGCACGCTGCAGCAATATCAAACGCAGGAATAGTATGAATGCCGAGTAACTTTTGAATTTCACAGGCTGCAGCAGGAAAAGCATTGCTAGCACTTGTGGTACCACAGACAATCATGTCTAGTTCACTGGCTTCAATCCCTGCCATTTCTAGCGCTTTTAATGCGGCTTGATAACCTAATGTAGTAACAGTTTCGTCTTTTGCTGCAATACGTCGTTCAGAAATACCTGTACGCTCCACAATCCATTGATCTGAAGTGTCGACCATTTTTTCTAAATCGTGATTACTACGAACTTGCACCGGCAGATAACTACCAGTTCCGAGAATTTTTGTTTGCATATAATGAGATCAGCTATTGATGTCTAAAAGAATCGTCTCCAAACGATCTTTAATCATTTCCGGAAGACGACGTTTTGCTTCTGTAGCAGCTAAATTGATTGCTTGTAAGTAAGCCGCTTCATCAGCGTTTCCATGACTCTTTACTACTATTCCGCGCAATCCTATCAGACTTGCGCCATTGTAGTGGTCGGGGTTCATCTTACTGAGCACTGATTGTATACGTGGAGCGAGGAGTTTAGACAACATCCGAACGAACAAACCTTGCGTTAAGCCACGTTTTAATTGGTGGACTAACAGCTTAGCAATGCCTTCTGATGTTTTTAACGTGATATTGCCAACAAAGCCATCACAAACAATGACATCAACCGTTCCGGTGAATATTTCATCACCCTCAATAAAACCGGTGTAATTGACTTGTTCAGTATCCAATAAATACTGAGCAGCTTGCTGGACTTGATCGTTGCCCTTCACGTCTTCGATGCCGACGTTCAGTAATGCAACTTTTGGTCTTGCGCGTTTATGGACTGCTTCACATAACACTGATCCCATGACTGCAAACTGAAATAACGTTTCAGAATCACAGGATACATTTGCGCCAAGATCTAATAAATAAACAGGTTTACCTGTTACTGCAGGTAAGCAACTCACTAAAGCGGGCCTATCAACCCCAGGTAGCGTTTTAAGTAAAATTTTGGCCAATGCCATTAATGCACCAGTATTACCGGCACTAACGCACGCTTGGGCTTTACCATCTTTAACTAATTCTAACGCCAAACGCATTGAACTTTGTTTGCGCGAACGAATAGCTTGAATAGGTCTATCACACATGGTGATAACTTCAGTGGTATGAATAATTTGAATACGTGCACGAATAGCACTATCAATATCAACTAGGAAAGGATCTATTTCGGTTTGATTACCGACAAGAATAATGGATAGTTGAGAATTGAATTTCAGTGCCTGCAAGGCTGCAGGCACTGTGACGAGGGGGCCATTATCGCCCCCCATCACATCTAACGCGAGCGTCAGATCCGTCATAAGATTAGCAACAAATTACTTGTTGATAACCTTTTTACCGCGGTAAAAACCATCAGCAGTCACGTTGTGACGTAGATGTAATTCACCGCTAGTAGCGTCTACAGATAATTGAGCTGTGCTCAATGCATCGTGTGAACGGCGCATGCCGCGCTTTGAACGTGATTTTTTATTCTGTTGTACAGCCATTTGACTTGTCTCCTAGATTACTTGCTCTTCAGTTTTTCTAACACTGCAAACGGATTTGGACGCTCCTCTTGAGAGGGCTCGATTTCGCCTACAACTATGTCTTTTGTTCCTAAGTTGCAATCAACATTCTGATGCATAGGAATAATTGGCATAGCGATTATCAATTCATCTTCGATCAACTGATGCAGACGAACTTCACCAATTTCATTGCACTCAATCGGCTCATACGCATCCGGGAGCTCATCGATTTCTTCTTGTGTCTTACAAAGACCAAAGGAGAAGTCGACCGTAACCTCTGTGGTATATGGTGTCATACAACGTTGACATAGCAGAGTGAGCTCCGTCACAGCCTTCCCGCTAAGGTAGACTATCCCCTGAATATCGACGCCACATTCTAACGACACTGTCACATCGGAACAATCGCCAGCACATAACTCGTTTAATCGCTTATTCTGTTTGCCGGGCACAACACCTTCATAACGAAGACCGCTGGCTGCAGTTCGAATAGGATCAATTGATACTGGTATCTTTACTGTTTGCATAAGGCGCGCATATTATAGTTTGAAAACGCTAGAGTCAAAGGAAATTTATCCAAATTGCGGTTAATTGCTTAACTAAACAAATTGAACAATTTACTAAAACGCCAACATTAAAATTGATCGAAGCGAAATATTACCTGTCACAGCCTGCGATCACAAGCGCGATCCGGCTAAATTTACTGCATTTGAACGCAATTTTGACTTATTATAGTCGTAATTATCTAAATACATGAAAGACGTAACATGAATACCAAAATAATCTTGGCTTCTACATCAGTGTATCGCAAAGAAATTCTCGAAAAATTACAGCTCCCTTTCGACAGTTTATCTCCCAATATCGACGAAACCCCCATTAAAGGTGAAACTGCACAAGCATTAGTATTACGCCTAGCAAAAGCAAAGGCTGTAGCAGGTGCCAAGCTCTACAATACAATTAATAATAATCTCGATACGCATAATAAAGATGTGAACAATAATCCAGAGACTAAACTCGATAAAATTTGCTATATAAAAAGTGGATCAAACGAAATACAACCTGCGGTGATAATTGGCTCGGATCAAGTGGCAGTAATAGATGGCAAAATTGTTGGTAAACCCCACTCCAGTGACAAAGCCATCAAACAACTTCAACAAGCCTCCGGCAAAGCTATCACTTTTTATACTGGACTCAGTGTTATCCATAGCCAAACACAGCAAGCATTCAGTTTAATCGAACCATTCACCGTGCACTTCAGAGAGTTAACCCTCGCAGAAATTACCCGTTATGTTGAACTAGAACAACCTTTATACTGTGCTGGCAGCTTTAAAGCTGAAGGACTAGGAATCGCTCTGTTTGAAAAGCTTGAAGGCGATGACCCTAACACCTTGATTGGCTTACCACTGATTAAGCTTATTCAGTTACTTAAAAAACATGATATTCAAGTATTGTAAAAGTCACGTTTTTTTAAAAAATATATGAACCTTTGTTAAGAATAATCAAAGGTTCAATTTAAAATCGGTAATTTCTGAATGACTATTATCGGGCGCAATATAATTTTACGTCTACATTATTGAATAACTCACTTCCAACTCATTTAATCAACAAAGATAAAAGAATCATTACAAAAATAGAAGCAAGGATTACAAAGAATAGAATAAAACAAAAATCAATTAATACTAATAAAAGTGATAATCAGCAATATAAATACACAAACCCACTTGCAAACAATTAAAATTAGTTACCCGGCAAGTATTCCAGACTGATGGAATTACTCCAAAATGAAATACCAAGTACACTCAACCTTTCAATTTAATATTCATCATTAATATAACCTCTTTCATTTCGTATAAATAAGCCTTCTAACTTGACGATATATTTACATTGTTACAGATTAAAAAAAAGACTAAAAAGTTAATGAAACGATATGGTAATGTTTCCCCCTTTAATTAGCGATTTAGCACCACTTTGCAATAAAAAATTAAACAGCCAATGCAAAGCCAGCCAACAAGCCATTAATAACAGCAGCTTAAACAAAAACACAGCAATAAGCCCAAACAACTTAAGGTTGTTCTAAACTAATGTTCAGTTCTCAAAACAACTTAAATATACATTTAGATCACATTGCAACTAATATCATTTACCATGTAAGAATAAAATTGACATTCATCACATACTATTTCTTTGCAAACATTTACATTCCTCACCGAAGCAATCACCGCATTACTAATACTAGATAATAGAATTAGTAATGAATCAAAGTTAAAGCTGCAATATCAGAGGTGTTAACTAAAGCATCGATATTGCACAAATGATTTTGTGAGCACTGCTTTATTTACATCTAAATTAAATTTGGATGTTCAAACATTTTAAAGCTGAACGTAGTTAAACGTTTTATTAACGTATAAATAAAAGATTGTTCGTCTCACCTAGTGTTTTACAAGACATTCATTTAAATGGACGTCATTAAGCTATTAAGGTAAAGACTGCTCATTCTATCCATCGCTTTAAATTGTAGGTTGAAATAAAAATAATATTAAATGCTAGTCACAAACTAGTAGGGGAACAATGATGAAAAAAACTTTTAAATTAAGCCTTGTCTGTATTTCAGTTTTGGCTTTAACTGCTTGTAACGATGATGATACTGTTACAATCGATCCTAATCCTGAACTAGAAGTACAAATTGCTGAATTAACTCAACAAAACCAGCAATTAGATGAGGCTAATAAAGGTTTAACAGAAGATAACAAAAATCTATCTGATACCAACAAAGAGTTAGATGAGAAAGCCACTAGCTTTGTTAGCACATTCCAACAACAGTGTGCCAACATTGGTGTCAATTTCGAATATGAAAACCCGAATCCTGATACGCCGTATGTCAATAATGGTAAATCACCAGAAGCGAGTTTAGTGGGCGTATTTGGTATGCCTGAAATTCCTTTTGAGCATAATGAAGGGTCCACATGTACTTCATGCCACAACGATGGCCACGATAACGGTATGACTTGTGATACTTGTCATAGCTTTGCAGCAGAACCTGTTGAGCCAACAGATCCTGTTGATCCAGTTGAACCAACAGACCCAGGTGCGCCAGGGGTTCCTACTCATCCAGCTGATGGAAATTGGGATAGTTATACTGGAGCATCAAATGTAGGTACTTTCTATTACAATGCAGACGGTGCTTCATTTGTTAATGCTGCATTCTTAGAAACTCGTATGGGTAAACAAAATACTTTCTATGAATGGAAAGAAGCTGCTGAAGGCGAAGGTGTTAAAACACTTAAAACGGCTTGTGGCCAAGAAAATCGTGAATTTATCACCCATGAATTCCCAGACGATGGCAAATCTTATAAGCTGAATAGTTATTCTAACTTCAAAGGTGCTTCTACTTTCACTACTCATCGTATGGAAAATGGCACGCCAATAGCGAGTTCAGCTACATTTGGTCCTGGTATGAGTTTAGAAGATGACGGTGAATACTACATCGACTTATTTATTACCAAGAATAATACTTGTAAAAACTTAATCACCAACGGCAGTGGTGAAGTGCATTACTATGAGTATGACACTCGTTCTAATGTTAAGAAAGGCTCACCAGATATGGGGCCACGTAATGCTGGTGCACGTATACAAGTAACCGCTGATTTACATAAGTCAGTACTGAAAAGCTTTGACTGGTTCACACCTGTTTATGGAGCTGATGGCCAATCATTCGATCCACTAGCTGTAGACTGGAACACTGTAGGTTCTTGTGATCTAAAACTGAAAGTGCAAGTTATCTACCCACTAGGTTAATTAACACTTAGATACAAAAAAGCCGGTGAATGATTCATCGGCTTTTTTATGATTAATTCTTAAGGCAATAACTAGTTATGATTCGAGACTATTTTTTATAAACTGAAACAAGTAGCCAAATCGTACAAGATAACTCTACGAGCTAAAGATGCAATAATATATCAGTCGGCTTATTGACTGTTGCTGTTGGACTCTGACTTAATAAATCTTCTAAGCTATGTGCACCATAAGTGACCGCAATGCTACTCACACCCGCATTATTTGCCATTGCAATATCAAGCTTTGAATCACCAATCATCACTGCCTGTTCAGCATTGATATCTAACTCATCAAGTAAAGATGTGATCATCGAAGGGTGCGGTTTAGACTCAGCTTCATCAGCAGAACGAGTAGCCACAAAATATTTACCTAAACCCGTTTCAGACAACATTCTATCAAGACCTGCTCTGCGTTTACCGGTAGCAATGGCTAACGTGTGCCCTGCTGCTTGAATTTGAGATAACACATTCTCAATACCGTCAAACAAAGGCGAAGGCGTCACATTAATGTTTAAGTAGTAGTTTTTGTAAGCTTCCAAAAGTTCGTCGTACATATCAGCATTGTGAGGAAACAACTTTTCCATCGCAGGTAAAATAGACAAACCGATAATATCGCGGACTTGTTGCTCTGAAGGAACAACTAAACTTAATTCTTTCGCCACACATTGCATGCAATCAACTATTTTACCGATTGAATCCATTAATGTGCCATCCCAATCAAAGATGACTAACTGATACTGTTTTGTCTGATTTGGGTTCATGCGCGCTTTAACTTCTCTAAGGTTGCTAATAAAACATCATCTAATGGCGCTTTTACTGTCGTCACTTCATCATTTTCAGGATGTATAAACTTAAGTTCAGCCGCATGCAAAAATAAACGATTTAAACCTTTGTCACGCATAGCATCATCAAACTTCTTCTCACTGTACTTATCATCACAGGCTATTGCATGACCTGCATATTGACAATGTACTCGAATTTGGTGAGTTCGACCTGTTACTGGACTCGCTTTAACTAATGTGCAGCCTTGGTAACGCTGCATAATCTTATAACGGGTTTCAGATGCTTTACCTTCAGGGTTTACTCTGACTATTCGCTCACCGGATTTAAGAGTGATTTTAAGTAACGACGCTTTAATGACTTTATCTTTAGCTTGCCAATCACCGCGAACCAAAGCCATATAATCTTTCTGCATCGTTTTCTTACGCAGTTGATCGTGTAAATGTTTTAATGCGCTGCGTTTCTTAGCAATCAGTAACACACCTGACGTGTCTTTATCTAATCGATGAACCAACTCTAAAAACTTTTGCTGTGGTCGTAATGAACGAAGGCCTTCAATCACACCAAAATCAACACCACTGCCACCGTGAACAGCAATTCCCGCAGGTTTATTCAATACGATAAGATGATTATCTTCATGAATAATACGTGCCTCTAACTGAGTCACTTTCGATAATTTAGCTGAAGGGGCTGTACGATGATCTTTTTCAGCCATTCTCACTGGCGGAATACGCACCACATCATCAATTTGTAATTTATACTCAGGTTTTATCCTTTTCTTATTTACACGCACCTCTCCTTTTCGCACGATTCTATAAATCATGCTTTTAGGAACACCTTTTAATTTGGTGAGAAGAAAATTATCAATGCGTTGCTCAAAATGATCTTCATCAATGGTGACCAACTGAACTTTTGTGGGAGTTTCTGTATTCATGATGCGCCTATAGTAATTACGGCGCACATTGTACCCTAAGTTTTACCTTGATGGGATAATAAGAATTCGTTGTTTTGATTGCTGTCTAAATTGTTTATTGCTATATTTGCGCAGTGATTGAGGATAAACAGTGAATAAATTGTTCACAACCTCAATTTATTATGGTGTTTTTTCAGTAGAATTCATGAACACGGCAGGTCGCAAATCATTGATTTGCAGACTGTAAACATCACAAAGCAATAAGAATTGCTTTTACAGTTAAACCGTCTGTTTCATCATTATTTAAAAAGTTTTCCTGAAACATTGCACCCCCAAATTCGAACAAATTTTAGCTTGTTATCAAACAGACCGATTCGACTTGGGCATTACCGGATAAGAAATTTTAAAATTTATGGGGTTGGTTGCGTATTAACAACGAATTCCTTGTTTTTGTAATCATTAAAAAATAAGCCATAAATAGGATGCGACACGCAGCGAATGCGTCTTACAGCAATGCGCACCTAACTTGCCTAAAAACCAGCCGTGAGGCTTTGTGAATAATAATTTTAGGCCCGTAATGCAACGATAAGTCTTTGTTTGATGACCTTATTAGAAGAATTAAGTCATCATGAAACGTATGTTAATAAATGCAACTCAATCGGAAGAGTTGCGCGTTGCCCTAGTAGATGGGCAACAATTGTATGATCTGGATATCGAAAGCCCAGGCCATGAACAAAAAAAATCAAATATCTATAAAGGCACCATCACTCGCGTAGAACCTTCTTTAGAAGCTGCGTTTGTTGATTACGGCGCTGATCGTCACGGTTTCCTTCCGCTTAAAGAAATCGCACGCGAATACTTCCCTAAAGGTTACTCTTTCCAAGGTCGCCCAAATATCAAAGAAGTGGTATCTGAAGGCCAAGAAGTTATCGTACAAATCGACAAAGAAGAACGTGGTAATAAAGGCGCCGCCTTAACAACGTTTATCTCTCTTGCTGGTTCTTACTTAGTGTTAATGCCTAATAACCCACGTGCTGGCGGTATTTCTCGTCGCATCGAAGGTGATGAGCGTACTGAGCTTAAAGCAGCAATGTCTGAGTTATCTGTACCTAACGGTATGGGTCTTATTGTACGTACAGCTGGTGTTGGTAAAGACGCTGCTGAACTAAAATGGGACCTTAAAGTTCTTCAACATCATTGGGATGCCATTCAGGAAGCTGCTCAAAGCAAGCCTGCACCATTCCTTATTCACCAAGAAAGTAACGTAATTGTTCGCGCAATCCGTGATTACTTACGCCGTGATGTTGGTGAAATCTTAATTGATCACCCACGTATTTTTGAAGAAGCGAAACAGCATATTGGCCTTGTTCGCCCTGATTTCGTTGAACGTGTTAAGCGTTACGAATCTGAAGTGCCGCTATTCACTCACTTCCAAATTGAGTCTCAAATTGAGTCAGCTTTCCAACGTGAAGTTCGTTTGCCTTCTGGCGGTTCAATTGTTATTGACCCGACTGAAGCATTAACGTCTATCGATATTAACTCTGCACGTGCTACAAAAGGCGGAGATATCGAAGAAACAGCATTAAACACTAACCTAGAAGCTGCTGATGAAATTGCCCGTCAATTACGTCTTCGTGACTTAGGCGGTTTAGTGGTTATCGATTTCATCGATATGACCCCTGTTAGACACCAACGTGAAGTTGAAAACAGAATGCGTGATGCGGTTCATTTAGACCGTGCTCGTGTACAATTAGGTCGTATTTCTCGTTTTGGTTTGATGGAAATGTCACGCCAACGTCTACGCCCTTCTCTTGGTGAATCTGCAGGTCATTTATGTCCTCGCTGTCATGGCCAAGGTACGATTCGTAGTACTGAATCTTTAGCTCTTTCTATCCTTCGCTTAATGGAAGAAGAAGCGATTAAAGAAAACACCTCGCAAATCGAAGCTGTTGTACCTGTTGATGTTGCTGCATTCTTATTGAACGAAAAGCGTAAAGCAATTCGCATCACTGAAGAACGTCACAATGTTGAAGTGTACGTAATCCCAGATTCGCACATGACAACACCTGACTACCGCGTATCACGTTTAAGAAGCGATGATGAAGTCGTTGAGTCAAGCTATAAGCGTGTAGAAAAACCTGAAGCTAAGTTGTACGAACCACGTAAACTAGAACGTGCAGAAGCACAACAGCCAGCTATTAAAGGTTTTGGTACGCCAAAAAATGTAGCGCCAAAACCGACAGTTGAACAGCCTGCTAAAGTTGAAGCTACTGCATCAGAGCCTGGTTTCTTCGCTAAAATGGTTTCAGCGATTAGCAAACTATTCTCATCAGATGAGCCTGCAAAAACTGAATCTAAGCCATCAGACAAAAATCGTAAAGATGGTCAAAACAACCGTCGTAACCGTCGCAATGATTCACGTCGCACTGACAATCGTCGCAATCGTAATGACAACCGCAGCGATAACCGTAACGATGCTGATAACAAAGGCAGAGACAACAAAGGTCGTAACAAGAAGTCTGACAGAGATGTTGCTAACAAAGAGCAAGCTGATAAACGTCCGACTAAGAATGACCCTAAAGTTAATACAAATAAACCTGTTGCAGATAAGCCACGTGCTGAAGGCGAGAAATCACCTAAGCAGGAAGCTGCCAGAGAACGTCGTCAACGTCGTAACATGCGCCGTAAAGTTCGAATTGAAAACGAACAAAATGAAGCTAAGTTAAATGACGTTGCCACAACTGAAACTACTGCTTCAGTTGAAACAGCTAAGCCTGTTGCGACAGAACAAGCAGCTAAACCGGCTCGTACTCGTCGTCCAAGAAAAGATAACACAGCAAAAACTGAGCAAGTTAAGTCTGAATCAGTTGAAGCGGTAACATCTGAATCAGCAAAAGATGCTCAAGTTATCAAAACTGAAAAAACTGATTCTGAAGTGAAAGTTGACTCTGCAGTTGTCGAAACCACGGTTGAAGCAACAAGTTCAGCGCCTGTAGCTGCCCCAGCTGAAGCATCAGCTGAAGCATCAGCAGAAGCGCCTGTTGTTACATCTGAAGATAATGCTGAAGACAGTGATGAGAAACAAGGTCAGCGTCGTAGCCGTCGTAGCCCTCGTCATTTGCGTGCAGCGGGTCAACGTCGCCGTCGTGATGAAGATGAAACTGCGCCAGCAACAGCTGTATTTACTCCAGTTGATGAACTAGAAAAACAACTCGATGCAGAACAAGCTGAAGCAGCAGTTGAAGTTAAAACTGAGGCTCCTGCTGTTGAAACAACACCTGTTGTTGAAGAAGTTAAAGTTGAAGCACCTGTTGCTCAAGAGCCTGCAGTTGAAGAAGTTAAAACTGAAGCGCCTGTTGCTCAAGAGCCTGTAGCTGAAGAAGTTAAAACTGAAGCGCCTATTGCTCAAAAGCCTGTAGCTGAAGAAGTTAAAGCTGAAGCGCCTATAGCTCAAGAGCCTGTAGTTGAAGAAGTTAAAACTGAAGCGCCTATTGCTCAAAAGCCTGTAGCTGAAGAAGTTAAAACTGAAGCGCCTATTGCTCAAGAGCCTGTAACTGAAGACGTTAAAGTTGAACCGCTAAAAGCACCAGCTAAAGATAATTCAATCGCTTCTGCACCTATGGCTAAGCCTGCGGCTATTCAACGCAAAGTTGTTGCTACACCAACAGCATCTGCCGCGAAAGTTGAAGCGCCAGCTAAAAAACCTGCTGCCGCTAGTCGCTTTGGTTCTATGGTGATGTCAGATACAACTAAACCTGTTTCTGAAGCTCGTACTCAGCAAGCTGTCCCTAAAGGTCGTGAATATGAAAAATCACAACCTGATGCTGAAGCATCTAAGTCTAGAATGGCAAATAGTGCTTCGTCTGATACGACAAAAGCTTAATGATTTAAGTTCAGTCTAAAAGACTCATTTAAAAACCACGCTAATTAGCGTGGTTTTTTTATATTTACAATTTAATGAATTATTCTATTTATAATCAATTAAGATTAATTTCAGGTTTAGCGCAGCATTAAATTTTGTTAACATACGCACACTTTTATTATCAAACACATCAATTGTTTTCAGGGGCTAAATGTTCGATCTACTTCGTCACAAAACAAGCAGTAGCAAAGCAGATATTTTATCTGGATTGACTGTTGCACTAGCACTTATACCAGAGGCTGTTGCTTTTGCATTTGTCGCTCAAGTTGAACCTATGGTCGGTTTATACGCAGCCTTTATCATGGGTATTATTACTGCTGTTATTGGCGGGCGCCCAGGCATGATTTCTGGCGCAACCGGCGCTATGGCAGTTGTCATGGTATCGCTTGTTGTTGAGCATGGAGTACAGTATTTATTTGCAGCGGTGGTGCTAGCGGGGATAATTCAGATATCCGCAGGTATATTCAAGCTCGGTAAATTTATACGCATTGTTCCTTATCCTGTGATGATTGGCTTTGTAAACGGTCTCGCTATTGTTATTTTCCTTGCCCAGCTTGGACAATTTAAAGTCAAAGATGCCGCAGGAAACATGATCTGGTTGGCACAAGAGCCATTAATGATTATGCTCGGCTTAGTCGCTTTAACGATGGCGATCATCCACTTTTTACCAAAATTAACCACTGCGATTCCGTCTTCATTAGTCGCGATTTTAACGGTTACCGCAATCGTAGTTGGTTTAGATTTGGATACGCGTAATGTACTCGATTTCTTAAAAACCATGAGTGGTGATGAGCATGCAACCATTGCAGGCACCTTGCCTAGTTTTGCCATTCCAAGTGTGCCATTTACTCTAGATACCCTATTTATTATCCTTCCGTATGCATTTATTCTTGCTGCAATTGGTTTAATTGAATCACTGTTAACACTTACCGTTATTGATGAAATGACCAATAGTCGTGGTAAAAGTAACAAAGAATGTGTTGGTCAAGGTGTGGGGAATATTACCAGTGGCTTCTTCGGCGCTATGGGTGGGTGTGCAATGATTGGTCAATCAATCATTAATATCAACTCAGGTGGTCGTGGTCGTTTATCTGGCATAACAGCAGCTTTAGCACTACTTGCCTTTATCTTATTTGGCTCAGCATTCATTGAAATTATCCCCCTAGCCGCGCTAGTCGGTGTAATGTTCATTGTGGTTCTCGGGACATTTGAATGGGCTAGTTTTAAAGTCATGGGCAAAGTACCAAAGCATGATGCATTCGTTATCGTCTTAGTCACTGCTGTGACCGTATTTACCGATTTGGCATTTGCTGTTTTTGTTGGTGTTATTGTTTCAGCACTCGTGTTTGCATGGGAACACGCAAAACACATCAACGTTGAAACTAATACAGATGCCAATGGCTGGAAAGTTTACAAGTTAAATGGCCCATTGTTCTTTGGCTCTGTATCTAACTTCTTAGATCTTTTCGATGCAACTAATGATCCTGAAGATATCATTGTAGATTTCCAAAATTCGCGCGTTGCTGATCATTCAGCACTTGATGCTATTGATACGTTAGCTGAACGATATGTTGCGGCGGGTAAAAAATTACACTTACGACACTTAAGTCCAGACTGTAAAGATTTACTCCATAAGGCACGTGATTTAGTTGAAGTTAATGTGATTGAAGATCCACATTACAAAGTGGCAGATGATGCACTGGATTCTTAATCCGAATCAATAAGTGATGTTATTCCATCAACAAAAAAGCGAACTAGATAGTTCGCTTTTTTATTGGGTTACCGCTTTGTCAACGTAGGTATTTCTTACATCAACTAGACTAATCTTTCTTTAGTAATGCCTCAAATTGTCTCATCGCCTGTTCAAACTTGGGCTTGATAAGTAGTTGGCAATAAGGTTGTTCTGCATTTTTAGCAAAATAGTCATCATGAAAGTTTTCTGCATGATAAAAAGTTTCGTACATAGAAACTTCAGTCACAATAGGTTTTGGCCAAATCCCCTGCTGTATCAATTTACTAATTGCAATTGTCGCTTGATCGACTTGCTCAGCATTATGAGTAAATATCACCGAACGGTATTGTGGACCTTTATCATTACCTTGTTGATTCAAAGTGGTAGGATCATGAATCGCAAAAAATACCGACAGTAAGGTGTTGTAACTAATCACAGCTGGATTAAATGTCACTTGTATGACTTCGGCATGACCTGTAATACCACTGCATACCGCATCATAATGTGCATCTTCTGTTGTGCCGCCACTATAACCAGAATAAACACTCTCAACCCCGTCGAGCCTTTGGAAAACGGCCTCTATACACCAAAAGCAACCTGCACCAAATGTGGCCATTTGCATCGATTTGGCCGCTTTAGATTTCTCTGCTTCTATTTCATCGTAACTTTTAAAAACCATTGAAATAGAGTTGACACAATGACGCATATTTTTACCGGTGAGCATTTCACCTTTAAACACATGACCAAGATGACCGCCACATTCATAGCAAGTAATTTCTGTGCGTTGGCCATCTGCATCTACAGTACGCTTGATTGCACCATGTATTTCATCATCAAATGCAGGCCAGCCACAAAAAGCATTAAATTTATGTTCGCTTTTATATAAAGGCGCTAAGCATTTTTTACACAGATATAAACCTTCAGCTTCATGATTGACGTATTCTCCACTAAATGGACGTTCAGTTCCTTTCTGCTCAATGACATACTTTTCAAACTCAGTTAATTCATTCATTTGCATCGTCCTAACTTCAATCTTAGCCTTCTCACTTTAAAGCAATAGTTAAACAGATGGCAGTATGCCGAATAAAGATCACTATTTCGACTTATAAGACCGCTTTTTAGATCAAAAAATTGCGACAAAGTGTGACGGAGGTTAAAATCACATTGGGTCAAATAAAACAATAAGTAGAAAACATGAAATTAGAAACAATTGATTACCGCTCAGAGGGCTGTGCAAAGCAGTTTGTTGAGTCATTAAGAGAAACAGGGTTTGGTGTATTATCCAATCACCCAATCAGTAAAGAACTCGTCGAAACCATCTATAAAGAATGGTATGAGTTTTTCCAGTCTGAACAAAAAAATGATTTTTTATTCAAACCAGAAACACAGGATGGGTTTTTCCCAGCCTCAATTTCTGAAACGGCCAAAGGCCATAGCGTAAAAGATATCAAAGAATATTTTCACGTTTACCCTTGGGGCCGCATTCCTGAATCATTAAAAGCCAACATTCTGGCTTACTATAAACATGCTAATGAATTAGCTGCGGAATTATTGGGTTGGATTGAAGAGTATGCACCTGCTGAGGTAGCTGCAAAATTTTCAATTCCGCTGCCAGCCATGATAGCTGAAAGCGAAAAAACATTATTACGTGTTCTGCACTACCCACCAATGGCTGGCGATGAAGAACTAGGCGCAATTCGCGCAGCAGCACATGAAGATATTAACTTAATTACTGTACTACCCGCGGCTAACGAGCCGGGTCTTCAAGTACAAACCAAAGATGATAATTGGATAGATGTACCCAGTGATTTTGGTAATATCATTATTAATATCGGTGATATGCTTCAAGAAGCATCTGGTGGTTATTATCCATCAACGTCACATCG
The DNA here is from genome assembly GCF_041468785.1 of Shewanella sp. 10N.286.52.E4. Classification (NCBI taxonomy): domain Bacteria; kingdom Pseudomonadati; phylum Pseudomonadota; class Gammaproteobacteria; order Alteromonadales; family Shewanellaceae; genus Shewanella; species Shewanella sp. 10N.286.52.E4. The sequence continues at coordinate 106,111 of NZ_JBFRJJ010000024.1, read as the reverse complement.
AGTCATTAACCCTGAAGGAACAGATAAGACCAAATCGCGTATTTCGTTACCACTGTTTTTACATCCCAACCCAGAAGTGGTGTTATCTGAGCGCTACACAGCAGATAGCTACTTAATGGAAAGACTACGAGAGCTTGGCGTTATTTAAGTTCTTGAGTATTTCCAATAAGTTTAAAGCGCCAAATGGCGCTTTTTTTTATCATTTAACGGCATAACAAGGTAGAATATGCCCCCTTTGTTAGTAGTGGTTTTAAAAAAGGCAAACACATGGCAATTCAATGGTACCCAGGACACATGCACAAAGCTCGAAAAGAGATTGAAGAGGCAATGCCTCAAGTCGATCTTGTCATCGAAGTATTAGATGCGCGTATTCCATATAGTAGTGAAAACCCTATGGTTTCAACCTTAAGGGGCGATAAGCCATGTATTAAACTACTCAATAAATCTGACCTAGCCGATCCTAAAGTGACCGCACGCTGGATTGAATACCTAGAGCGTGAACAAGGTGTAAAAGCAACTGCGATAACCACACTTCAACCAGGTCAAGTTAAAAGCATTCCTGATATTTGTCGTAAGTTAGTTCCTTCTCGCGACAAACTTGAAAAAGATATTCGTACCATGATTATGGGGATCCCGAATGTCGGTAAGTCCACTATTATTAATACCCTTGCGGGTCGCACTCTCGCAAAAACAGGTAACGAACCCGCTGTCACCAAGCGTCAACAACGTATCAATTTAAAAAATGGCATCGTACTGTCTGACACTCCTGGTATTTTATGGCCAAAGGTTGATAACGAATCAAGTAGTTATCGTTTAGCTGTCACAGGTGCGATTAAAGATACTGCAATGGAATATGAAGATGTCGCCATGTTCGCTGCAGAGTATTTTCTTCACGCTTACCCTGAAGAGATTTGTGAGCGATATAAACTCAAGTCACTGCCTGAAACCGATATTGAATTACTCGAAGAAATTGGCCGTAAACGCGGTGCATTAAGACCAGGCGGTCGTATTGATTTACACAAAGCATCTGAATTACTACTCCATGAATTCCGCTCAGGAAAAACAGGCTTATTGACCTTAGAAACCCCTGAAATGGCTGAGATTGAAAAAGCTGAAGTAGCGCGAGTGATGGCAGAAAAAGAAGCCATTAAACAGCAAAAGATTGAACAAGAAAAATTAAAACGTTCAGGTAAACGTCATCAAAATGGTTAACCCTAATTAGTTATTACGTTACGATAGAACAAATAAAGGCTTATCAAATGATAAGCCTTTATTCGTTAAATTAGAGAGATTATGCCGATTTAATCCGCTTTGCCAACGCAACTAAACTTGCATCCAACAAATCTAAAACCACTTCAAAACCATTCTCGCCGCCGTAATAAGGATCGGGCACTTCCATTACACCGTTAACGTCATCTGCTACAAAGGATAAAATCAACCTCAATTTATGTTGGTATTGAGAAGGACAGCGAATGATTAAATCATCCATATTAGCGTTATCAGCTGCCAATATTAAGTCAAACTGCTCAAAATCTTGGTCTATTACTTTACGTGCTTTCATACCACTGAACTCTAATCCACGAGCCTCACCTGCTTTGATTGAACGAGGATCCGGTGGGTTTCCTTGATGATAGGCAGCTGTTCCTGCTGAATCTATATGAATTTCAAGAGCTAACTCAGCAACTTTATGGCGAAAAACAGCTTCAGCGCTAGGCGAGCGGCAAATATTACCGAGACAAACAAAAAGTACAGACTTAACCTGACTCAAGTTTAGCGTTTGTATCGCATCAGCTTTAGAATGGGATTGGGATTCCAATACTTACTCCTTTATTTCGCTTGGAAAAATCGTCGATTTAGCTAACCTAATATTAACTAGGTTTAGGTCAAAAAGCCTATATTTATTCATTCCTTAATCTTAAAAAATGTGCGAATCGTGGAATGCCGTTTTTCGTCAGCCCTAAATATTGGTAAGTGATGATAGAGCCAATTGCCGGCGGGTTAGCTCTTTGATGATCACTAAAACCACTGCCAATTTTAAACTGTTTTCCATCAGGCATTTCAACAGTGAGAGAGCCTAGTAAACCTGAATATTTCCCCTTACCTTCGTTATAAGCGATGACAATGGCTTCAGCATCATAGCGAGGTTTGAGTTTAACAATATCTTGGCTGCGGCCCACTTTATACAAGGCCGATTTTTTATGTAGCATCAGGCCTTCAGCTTTTAGTGCTATAACACGATTAAGTTCTTGATATAGCGCTTCGTGAGTTGAGAATGATTGTTGGGGGATCATGTTTATGTACTTAGAGTGAGACGCTATTTGTGCCATGCCTTGCACACGCTGACTAAATTCGCCCTTATGTTCTGGCATATCAAAAATCATAAACTTAACTTGTCGCCACAAGGGGTTATCGACCCTCTGACTTCGCGATAGCGCGGACACTGATTCAAAATCATTACGTTTAATCCATAACTCGCCATCCAGTTTAGACGCTGGAAAGTCTGCAACAAACCAATCAGGCACGGATATCTTTCTACCAGAGCGAGACAACAGATGTTCACCATTCCAATAGCCTCTTACACCATCAAGCTTTTCACTGACAAAGTATTGTTCAACCTTGATGTCATCTTGAAACCGGCTAGCAAGTTGAATGGGAGGCTTTTCAGCTGCAAATAATGGAACAGAAAGTAATAAATAGATGGGAAGAAATATAATAGACAGTAAATATCTTTGCATAGTAGCATCCTTGCTAGTAATAATTTGAAAATGAAACCTATTGGACTTGATCAATACACTGCTGCCACAACAGCGACCATATTGAATAGCAACAGTAGTCGGCTCCTACCTTAGTTAACAGCTAGCATAGTTAACCCCAGCAATAGACAACAACTCTGACACTAAACAGCATTCAAGATAATTGATTTTAGTAAAGATTTTATATTTTGCTATGTTAAGGGCTGATATAACAATCTACCTACGTTACAAACAAAATGAGATATAGGCATAAAATGAAACCGGTAAATAATAATGGCTTTAAACGGATCATCCGAGCGACTGGATTTTCATTACAGGGGTTAACAAGCGCCTGGAAAAATGAAGCTGCATTTAGACAAGAACTTATCTTAGCAATGGTATTACTCCCTATTGCACTTTTCACCAATGTCAGCTTTATCGAATCAATATTAATGATAATGACTTTGTTCATCGTACTTATCACAGAGTTACTTAACTCAGCCATCGAAGCGGTCGTCGATAGAATAGGTGATGAAATCCATCCTTTAAGTGGTCAAGCCAAAGACGTGGCTTCTGCAGCGGTATTTTTAAGTTTGGCATTGTGCGCTATAACGTGGGGCGCAATATTGATCAATGCTTACTTATTATAGCTATTCGTCCGAATCACTCTCTTGTAGTAAAGACAGCTAAAAACATTAAATGATCCAGCTAAGATCAACGATAAATTTTATGTGTTAGTACTAGCAGAGCTTGTTCAATTTCATCAATTCGCTCACTGTTAATCCAATGCGCGGCGTAAATATGTCTGCGCATTGGCTCAACGCCTTCAACTAAAAACAGTTCAGATTGTAAAAGCTTTTCCTCAACCATCGTTTCAGGCAAAAAAGCACTACCGCCATTGCTCATTAGATAATCAAATGCTATTTGCGCAGAACTGGTATGTAGAGATGCCATGGGAAAGTATGCTAACTCTTGGGCATGCATGATATTAAAAGCGGTACCCCAATCCACTTTCACATACTGGTATTGGCTTATATCATTCACCGATAAATCAGGCTTGTCAGCCACCAATATTAAATTCACACGGTGTAGTTTAGTGATTTCGATATCATCGATACGCAGAGGATCAAAACTTAGCGCGATATCTAGCGTTCTTTCAGACAACTGTTTTGACATCACAGCCGTGGTTATCACATCAGTTCTTAAAGACACGTCTTGTAAGCCAGAACATAATGGTTGCATCAATTTATTTAAGTAGCTATCCCAAACATTGTGTCCAATACCAAGGCTAAGTTGTACTAGCTGACTGCCTGACAATGATACATCTTGCTTTGCCCTTTCAACTGCGGTTAACACGGCATTGGCATGCTCTAGTAATCGCTCACCCGCTGGTGTGGGCTGAATATTATTTCGCTCTCTATTAAACAGCGAAACACCTAACATATTCTCAAGCTGTTTAACTCTGAAGCTCACAGCGCTACGAGTTAAAAATAGATTATCTGCAGCTTTTCCAAAATGACGGGTGCGATAAACTTCTAAATACGTTTTTAATAAATCAGTATCCATAATGGATTAATACTCAAACAGGAATGTACGAGGTTATTTTAATATCGCTTTATAGCAAAATTATGGCAAAGAGTAATTAGCTTTAACACTTGTAGACGTAATATCAAATCAGCAAAAAATTGACAAACCCTCTCAATTACAAATTTTTAACACTTAGTCAAAATACTGACTGTAAATTCCATAAAATAATCAGTAAATATTCCATTAATGTTCCCTTAAACACACTGAACACTTCATTTTAAAGATTCATTAAACCAAGCCAAGCCTCACCACAAAACTCAACTTAAAGCTTTTAAAACAGGCACTTAAATTTATCATACAAATATTTAGCTTTAGCCCGATGTTTGTCGATACTTCTAAACTTTGATCTAGGATCACTTTTCAGCACATTTTAACCAACAAAGTCTTCACATTTAGTTACATAGTGCTAGTATTAGTACGCAAAAAGATATAACCCTGATTATAAAATAAAAATAAAAAGCACGTCTAACTCACAATGAGTTCATATTAAGTGCGGAGATAAAATGTTTAAGCGAGCCTCTTTAGGACTTTTAGCTGTGGTTTGTACTACTGGCCATGTTAAAGCTGACGAATACAAATTTACCCTTGGTGCATTTTACGCTAGCTCAGATTCAACGATGCTAGTGAAAAGTGCTAAAGATACGGGTAATTATTATTTGCTCGATTTTGAGGATGACTTGCTGTTAACCGAAGATCAATTCCTACCTTTTTTTGAATTCCAATATAGCTTCAAAGAACGCCACCACATTTATGTCGATTGGAAGTCATTACACCGTAATGCCGATACCCCACAGTTAGGTTTTGATATCGAAATCCCTGAGTTCGGTGATAATGATCAAAGCTATGTCATTGACGGCAGTGCTAAATTATCGACCACATTAAATATCGATATTTTAAGAATTGGTTACGGATATGATATTTGGGAAGGCAATGATTATACTGTAGGCGGCTCAATTGGTTTGCATACTATGTTTGTAGAAACCATATTTGAAGGCGACATTAGCCTCTGTGGCGAAACTAGCGAGCCAAATAGCTTGTGTGATACCGTCTCATTTACGCCTAAAGTTGTTGATAACGCGTTAACAGCACCTTTACCAAATATTGGTTTATTCGGCATGTACGAATTTTACCCAGGTTGGCAGTTTAGTGCTCATGCACAATACTTTGCTATTAAGTATGATAATTTTAAAGGTTCATTAGTCGATATTCGAGCAGGTGTTAGTGCCATGATCTGTGAAAACTTCCACTTATCTTTGGCGTATAATTATTACGATGTTGACGTTGATATTGAGCGTTCTCGTAGTATCTTGGATAAAGAATTTAGAACTTTAGATTACAATATAAATTATAGTTTTACTGGCCCCATGTTTGCCGTATCCTATTCATTCTAATGTTCAAAAAGCACCTTAATAAAGGTGCTTATATAACGTTGAAGATTAATAATTAAGTCACTTTCAAGCATCAACATTCATTAAAATTATGCCTCTTTTCTTTTGATAGTTTGCAAAGTGACCTCAACTGGTATTGAGGAATTGCATGTCAACTGATCTACTAAAATCTGCCGCTTTAAATTTAAAAAAAGCCGTTCCTTTAATGTTGAAACACAGCATTCCAACCACGCCGACCAATTATGCACTTTGGTACACATATGTGGCCGAATCCAATCCCAAGCTTAACCTTGCCCTCGATTCAGCTATTGCACAAAACCAGCAATACTCTCCTGTTTCCAGCGAATTACTTTACCGAGAACACATTTCAGATCCCGTTGAGCTAGATGTGCGTGATATGAGACAAAACCTTGATGCAATGGTTTGCGAGCTGTCTCAATCCTTAAAAGACACTAATCATGACACCAACAATTTTCAATCAAAAATCGAAAAGGAATTTAGTAAGTTAAGCGAACTTGAAAGCAAAGGCTTTTCACTTGAGCAAGTTATCAAGGTCGTTCGCAATATCGTCAGTGAGTCAGCAAATATACATTCAAGTACCGTTAGTTTTACCCAGCAATTGGACAAAGCACAATCAGAGATAAATACCCTCAAACAACGCCTAGCTGAATCTGAAAAAGATGTTTTATTTGATGCATTAACTGAAGCATTAAACCGCCGTGCATTTAACGAAGATATTAATGCCCTTATCAGTCAATCTCCGTCAGGGGCTTGTTTGATCATCGCCGATATTGACCATTTCAAACAATTCAATGACACCTTCGGCCACCAGCTGGGGGATTTAGTGCTCAAAGTAGTATCTAAACGGTTACAGGAATCTTGTCGTGATGGGGTTAAACTTTACCGATTTGGTGGCGAAGAGTTTGCAATTTTATTGCCTAACAGCAAACAACGCATTGCAAGACAACTGGCTGAAGCCATGCGCCGCTCTATAGAAAAACTGAGCGTCAAAGACCGACGCAGCGAAACACGTATTGATAATATTACTGCTTCATTCGGCGTCAGTGAATGGAAAGAAAAACAAACAACCAGTCAGCTGATTGAAAGTGCTGACAAGTTGTTATACGAAGCAAAACGATTAGGTCGTAATAGAGTGATGCCCATTTCAAATTAAACGATGACCACTGTTTACTTTCTTGGCCGTCACCACATAGCGATAATCGCTGTTAGCAGATAAATCTTCAAACGGATAACACGTTATTAAAGTTAACTGGTTATCCGTTGTCATATTAAGTACCTCAGTTTGTGTTTCGTGAACGATATCAATATGCGTGATTAAGTAGTTCTGCTGCATTCCGTATGATGTTTCAAGCTCAACAATGTCCCCTTTTTTCACTTGTTGCAGTGGTAAAAAATGAGTATCTCTATGCCCTGCAATAATGGTATTACCTTGCTCACCCACTCCAGCGCCACTTAATACTAAGCTTGGGCCAAATGCTAAGTTTCGCCCTGAAGCCCCCGCGAGAACAAACATTGGCTGGCCTATTGGATATAAGTCAGTTTCTTTATCTGCGTATAATTTTAACTTAGCCACAGGGTGTGTATCTGCCCAGCTCCAAGGTTTATGCGGTAATTGATCTTCTAAGGTTTTACTCCATGCCTGCTCAATCAAATATTGAGCAAAATTAGCTTTAATTTGCATATACGCTCCTTGCGATAAAAAACTCACTCCTATCAATGCCACACAACTCGGAATAATCCATTTAAATGACATAATAAGACCCGCCTTGCTCGTTATTTTTGGGCAAAATGAGTCGCTGTGCGGGTAACAAACCTTTTAGCCAAAGGCCATGTAGCAAAGCAATGATAAGTAGGCTTAGCCCGATTAAAATGTTTAGCCGACTAGATGTTGCAGTTTGAGGCAAAACACCTTGAGGTCTTTTCCAGCCATCAGGCATATGTCTTTTCACTTGTTGATTGCGATTAAATTCGGCCATAGGGTTCACAGGCGTTTTATCAACCGCAACTAGGCTTGTTTGCGATGTAACTAAATGATATTTCATTCCCAATGCCTCCACTTGCTTTTTCACTCGCTGTAAGTTGCTGCGACTTTGGGTGGCTTCAATGGCATCAATTTGCGCATTTGCCCAGATTAAATCCAGACCCGCTGCTTGTTTGGGTGCATTACGGTTTATCTGATGTTGCCAAAATTGTCCTTGGCTATAACCTGAAACAATTAAATCTTGTTGGTTATATGAAGGCGATTTATAACTCACTAATAATGGTTCATCTTGATATAAATCGGGGATCTGAGCAGGCCAATAATCAGGTACTGTGCCATCTTGATAAGTTAACTTAATATCTGTACTCACTGGTTTCTCGATTTTAGCGAGTAATTGCGAAATTTTGCTTTTTACTTCAGACGTTTTACCAATGTATGTATATGTACCGCGCCCAAACATAGCTGCACGTTCCATAAAGTATGAATTAGGCGCCGAACCGATCCCTACGGTGAATAACCTGCTGTCGCCTAATTCAGCTTCAATTTGCTGAAATAAGCCATGCTCATTACTCACCGCGCCATCAGTGATAAAAATAACTTGCCTTAACAACGTTGAATGCTCTTGTGCGCGATTAAATTCATCCTCGTGATTTCCAGCTTGATTTGCAGCGTGAGTCAAAGACACTGATAAGGCTTTACTGATTTCAGTTCCACCATTGGCTTCAAGTTGACGGACAAACTGATTAGCTTTGCCGATATTGCTACTTGAGCCTACTAATGACTGTTCAGATAACTGACTCGTCGCGTGATTAAACTCAATCACATTGAATTTATCTTGGCTGGTTAATCCTGCAAGCGCATAAAGCATCGCTTGTTTGGCCTGTTCTAAAGAGCCGCCTGACATTGAGCCTGAAGTATCAATCACTAAAATTAACTCTCGTGGCACGTGATGTTTACTGATGTCATCGTTTGTATTTGGGTCCCTTTGAACAAATTGGCTTTGATTTGACGCTGCTGGAGGTGTCAGCATGACTAAACCATATTCCACTTGATTAAGCTTTGCCTTGTTATCAATATGCTCATTACTCTTTTTATTACTATGTTCTTTACTCTGTTGATTAACGACTTCATGAGTCTGACCTTGCTGAGTAAACACTGCTGTCAGCGGCGATAAGCTTTCATTAGCCTGGGCTCGCCAGGTCAGCACAAAATCTTTATTGGCTTTTTGTTGCCCCACAAGCGATATTTGCCATTTATCCCCTGCTCCAACCTTTTTAATCTCTTGGTATGGGCTGTTGATATCTGCAACATTAAAGCCTGCTTCTAATTCCACTTGTAAGTTGACCGTTACCCCGTCTGAGTTTTTATCATCCAGTTCGTAATCAATCTCACTTCGATCGTCTGCCTCTGGGTACAATAAAAATTCAGGTGAAAAACTTAACAGTGATGACGGCAATGTTGGCGATAAAGATTCATACGATTGTTGCGATAATTCAGACGTTACAGTCACCCCATTGACTTTCTTACGATTAACAGTCTCGCCATCAACCGCCGAAGATCCTGGCTTATACCTAGGGTTAATCGTCATCGGAAATCGTAAGCTAAACTCACCGTCTCTATAGCGCAGTTTTTCTTGATAACTAATTTCAACCGTTAATGTTTCCTTCGGCCCAAGATTAGCGACTTCTGTGGTGAATATATTAGCGCGTTGCTGTGAGACGAGACTGGCTCTTTTCCCCTGAGACTTTGCTTTTTCAAATGTGGCTTTAGCTTGCTTTTTAGGTTGAATATCGCCTTCAATAACCCGCTCGCCGATAATGAGGCGCATTTGATCGACCGCACTATTAGACGATAACGGGAAAATATAACTACCATTAATCCAATCACTAGATTGGTTTGTGAAGGTTTGCTTAACACTCACCCTATTTGTCCAGCCAGAGACTTTCATCCTGACATCAGTTTTTAAAGGTAAACTTTCAAATTGCTGACCATTAACCTGATAACGCAATATTCCTTGGGTCACTTCGGATAAGTCATTTCCTTTATGCTCAGAGCCAGTATTTCTGCGATCTGATGATCCCATGGCATGCACTGGAAACAACACATTCAAAAGCATCAATGCCAACAGAATTAGACCTGAACAGCCATAGGCTGCTAGATCAAGCTTGTTAGTGGCATTCCTAATTACAGGTATTTTCCTGTTTCGGTAACGGGTTAACCTTTTCATCGTTTCTCTCCTTGAACTCGGTACTCCCTTCGATGAAACGCTGCCAACTCAGCAAGGTTTCACGAAGGTTGAATCTTTAATAAAGGTTAATTAGTTAGCAGCGAGAGCTTCACCGACAGGCATAATTTTCAATGTGACACGACGGTCAAAAAAGTCATTTTCAAAACTTTGCTGGGCATGTAATGGCGCTGATGCTCCAAATGCTTTGGCATGTAGACGCTCAGCTGATACGCCTTGGCTTTGTAGATAACTTGTCACTTCAATCAGTCTTTGCTCAGAAAGCGCCTGGTTAAATGTGCTATCTCCGCGACGATCTGCGTAGCCCGTCAAATCCAACATTAATTCAGGAGATAAAGCCATTAAGTAAGCCACGTCATCAAGTTGTTGCTCAAAGTGTGGCTCGATAGTGGACGACCCTGTTTTGAACTGCACATTCAAGCCAATAGCTAATTCTTGTAACTGTTGTTGCTGCGCTTCACGCAAGTCAGTTAATTGCGATTGCACGAGTAAATACTCATCCGTCACCTCTGCAAGTGATTGCTGTTTTTCATGTAAGGCTGTTAACTCAGACGTTTGGGTTTCAATAGATTGCTGTTGCTGCACTAACATTTCTTTCTGAGTTTGAATTTCAGAATCATCACCTACTGTTTTACCAATTAAGGTACCGGCAAACGCGCCGATAATTGCACCAACAGGCCCGCCTACCACTGCGCCTAATACAGCACCTGACGTCAGTCCGACTAACTCTTCAGTGTGTTCACGCTCAGTGACTTGTTCGGTCATTGGCTCAGTATTAGCAACTGAGATAGTAGAAATAAATAAACTGCTGATTACGGCTACTGCGATTAATTGCTTTTTCATGGTGATTCCTTTTGTGTTCTAGTTAAGTCATAAAATGAAGGAGACAATGAGTGATTCAATAAACAAACTTGAATGTCGCTGCGTCTCATTCGATGTCACTATTAAACACAATAGAAATGGCAACCAAGGGGCATAAAAATGGCAATGTAGAGATGAAATGTGGCAACAATATGGCAATTACTTTGTGACGATTTTTTTGGATTAAAAATCATGTATAGTCAGCCATATAAGTCACAAGAAAAACCAATACATGAAAAGAATTGCCATCGTTGAAGATGAAGTTGCTATTAGAGAAAACTACAAAGAATTGCTACAACAGCAAGGCTATAATGTGCAGGGCTATGCCAACCGTCCCGCAGCAATGCTGGCCTTCAATGCTCGCCTTCCGGACTTAGCTATTATTGATATCGGTTTGGAAAATGAAATCGATGGGGGTTTTACCTTATGTCAGTCACTTCGTTCAATGTCGAGCAGCTTGCCGATTATTTTTCTCACCGCAAGAGACAGTGATTTTGATACCGTTTGCGGCCTTCGCTTAGGCGCAGATGATTACTTATCAAAAGATGTTAGCTTTCCGCATTTAATTGCCCGTATTGCCGCGCTTTTTAGACGTTCAGAACTCATTGGCGCTGCCACCGTCGAAGATAACCTCATCGAACATGGTGCATTAACCATTGATGGCAATCGAATTCAAGTATATTGGAACCAACAACCCATTGAGTTAACCGTAACTGAGTTTTGGATGGTGCATGCGATGGCAAAACATCCCGGGCACGTCCGCAGTCGCCAAGACCTAATGCAAGAAGCTAAAATTTTTGTCGATGACAGTACTATTACTTCTCATGTTAAACGGATTCGTAAAAAGTTCATCAGCGCAGATAAAGACTTTAATTGTATAGATACCGTTTACGGCATGGGTTATCGCTGGGATAGTGTTAGCTAATGTTTAATATTCCCATAGGTCTGCGTGCCAAAGTCGTTATCTTGTCTTTATTCTTACTTTGCTTGCCTTGGCTGGGTTATGAGTATGTGTGGGAGATGGAAAAGTATTTACGACATGGGCAAGAAAAAACCTTAGAAGGCACAACCCAAGCATTAGCAACTGCGTTGCATGAACGGCCGAAACTGTTTAATCATCAAGCGAGTTTTTTAAGCCAAGTTGAAAAAGGCCGCGACCTTTATGCTTACCCATTATCAGGCCCAATTCAATTAGATGGTAAGCTGATTGATTGGCAGCAGTACCAGCACCGTATGATCAATTACGCTAGTGATCATGTGATTTTTAATCGAAATGAAAATCAACCGGTTGATATTCACTTTACCCACATGGTGGGTAAATATGCTGGCTACTTATATGGTTTCTTTAAAGTACACGATAAACAGTTGGTTTATCGCAGTAAAAATAGCTTACGTGTCGATAAGAACGACCACTTAGTGATTGCCACTCAATCACCAGATGGCCAATTTAGACGTTATATCGTTGCTAACACACAAGATGGCTGGTTAAGCGCATTTGAATTGCCTCAAGATCCAGCTCAGTCCATGCCAGTAACACCAGAAATTCGTATCCAAGGACAGTGGCTAGCGACGAAAGATGGCTACAATATCGAGTTTAGAATGCCGCTTTCTATGGTGGGCAGTAAACTTGGTTTTGCGATTTATAATGTCGACGATGTTAAAACTCGCACTGTGAATACCATTATTGGCACTTCCGCTATCGACTCTGTGGCTCAATTAGGGACGGTATTGGTGCCCTCACCTGAAATTGAAAACATCATTAAAGGCATGAGCCATAACAGCTCGCGTATTTGGGTGGTTGATAACCACGGCCGTGTGTTAGCAAAATCAGGGGATATCCGCGCGACTAACAATGTCTGGTCTTCAAGTTTAAATGAAACAGAAACAGCCAGTGCTTGGCGCCAATTTAAAAGTGATCACTTATTGCCTTTGTATTATAAAATTCTCACTAAACCACCACAGGACTTTGTTGACTCATTGCAAGATTCAACCGAACTCAATGGTAGTCACATTCAACAGGCTTTAGATGGCAAACGGGCATCAACTTGGCGTCTAACACCAGATAACAAAGCCGTTGTCTTAGCTGCTGCTAGCCCTATTTGGATTGATGATAAAGTCATGGGCGCTGTCATTGCAGAAGAAACCACCCATGGGATCCGCACGTTACGTAATCGCGCTTTAGAAAAGTTATTTAATGTCATCTTAACGATTATGAGCATGGGCACATTAGCGCTATTCATATTTGCCTCAAGTATCTCAAGCCGCATTCGAAAACTGCGCGACCAATCTGAGCAAGCCATTGATAGCCAAGGCCGAGTGAGACAACAAATTGTGCCGTCTAAAACCCGTGATGAAATAGGCGATTTGTCACGTAGCTTTGCTAATATTGTTGGCAGACTAGGACAATATACCCATTACCTTGAAAACATGTCATCACGCTTATCCCATGAGCTTAGAACCCCTGTGGCAGTGGTGCGCTCTTCTCTTGAACACTTAAGTCTACAACCTCTTGAACCTGCAAGTGAAAAGTATGTCGCCCGCGCCCAAGAAGGTGTGAGCCGTTTACATCTTATTTTAAATAACTTGAGTGAAGCAACTCGTCTTGAAGCCAGTTTATCCCATGTTGAACAAAGTGATTTTTCACTGCAACAAGTTGTCAGCGGTTGTATGCAAGGGTATCAATACACCTATCCTGATAACGAGTTTGCTGTCGCCATTGATGAGCACACTATGTCTATGAACGGTGTGCCAGAATACATTGCCCAATTAATGGATAAACTGATTAATAATGCGATTGAATTTAGTACTGAAGATCCGATTGAAGTTTCGTTGAAACAATCAGGAAAAATGGCCAAGTTAACGGTTAGCAACCGCGGCCCTTTATTACCTCAAGATATGAGTGAGCAAATTTTTGAATCTATGGTGTCGATCAGGCCACAAGGCATGCAAACAAAGCCTCATTTAGGCTTAGGGCTATATATCGTGAGATTAATCACCGAGTTTCATCAAGGGGAAATACATGCACAAAACCTCGCTGATGGTTCTGGTGTGCAATTTAGTTTGGCGTTTCCAATTACAGACCCTAAGTAAGCTAAGCACACGATAAATCGTCATTTATATTCGACTAGCGCTTTATTATGGCCGTATAGATGGTAGGATGGCTAAATTAATAGATAACATCACCTTGTATCAATTGGGAATGAGTTTATGAGTAATCAGCAAGACAAACTAGCCACTCAAATTGTCAGTGTCGGTAGAGAAAAGAAATACTCGAAAGGGATTATTAACCCACCAGTATATCGCGCATCGACAGTCGTATTCGATACCATGGATGACATGCGTTTTGCGATTAAAAACAAAACCAATGGCGAAATGTTTTACGGCCGCCGTGGCACCCCTACTCATTTCTCTTTTCAACAAGCAATCAGTGAATTAGAAGGCGGCGCAGGTACTGCGCTTTACCCATCTGGTGCTGGTGCTATTAGTGCTGCTCTGTTGTCCTTCTTAAAAAGTGGCGATCATTTATTAATGGTCGATAGCGCCTATGAACCGACGCGTGATTTATGTAATAAGCTGCTGGCAGGCTTTGGCATTGAAACCACTTACTACGATCCGCTTATTGGCGAAGGGATTAAAGACTTAATTCAGCCGAATACAAGAGTCTTGTTCCTAGAATCCCCTGGGTCTATCACCATGGAGATTCAAGATGTGCCAACATTAAGCCGAATCGCACATGAACATGATGTTGTGGTAATGCTCGATAATACTTGGGCATCGCCAATTAATTCCCGCCCTTTTGAAATGGGCGTGGATATCTCCATCCAAGCTGCAACCAAGTACATCGTCGGCCATTCAGATGTGATGATGGGCACAGCAACAGCCAATGAAGCACATTGGGAACAACTGCGTGAAAATAGTTATATCATGGGCCAGACAACGTCACCTGACGATGTGTACCTCGCCGCGCGTGGTTTACGCACATTAGGTGTAAGAATGGCCCAGCATGATAAGAATGCGCTTAAAGTCGCCAATTGGTTAGCTAGCCGACCTGAAGTGGATCATTTACGTCATCCTGCCTTTGAAACCTGCCCTGGTCATGAATTTTATCAACGTGATTTTAGTGGTGGTAATGGCCTATTCTCATTTGTATTAAAACAAGGCAACTTAGCCTCTGTCACTGCATTTGTTGAAAACATGCGTCATTTTAAAATGGGCTTTTCATGGGGCGGATATGAGAGCCTTATTTTAGGTGTATTCGGTATTGACAGACTGCGTACTGCAACAACATGGGATACCAGTAAACCACTGATTCGACTTCATATTGGCTTAGAAGATCCTGATGATTTAATTGCGGATTTAACTGAAGCATTCGAGCGCTTTAATGCTGTTATTGACAAATAACACGATAGATTAACAGCCAATAAAAACTAAGGGCCTTCTCAGTGAGAAAGCCCTTTTTTATATTTTTCAAATACAATTAAACGCGCTACAGCAATTTAGTTAGCATTAACAATAGACTGTAATACTTTACGTAATTCATCACTGTTAGCTTTAGATAATCCAATAATCACACTGGGTTTCTGACCACGAGTTTCAATTTCAACCTTGTCCCAAATAATACCGCTACGGTAATTAAACCCTGCAATTTTATTCCATGGTACTTCATCCGTGTTATTCCACAGTCTAAACACACCGGGGGTATTAATCGTGATTTTATCTTCATCGGTTATGATTTCTTGCGGAAGAAGTCGAAACCTAAACAGCAAAGAGGCCAACACTTCCGTGTTGAATGCCATGGACAACTGACCCACATCAACACTTATCTGGCTAAAGCGATAACGACAGTGCATGCACACCTTAGCACCAGCAGGTAATGTCCCATAACAGTCGGGGCAGACATGCTCTGATAAATACTCATGACAATGAGCGCATTTGAGAGCGCCTTCATTCAGTTCACTTTGGCAAAAAGGACAATCCATGTAATCACCATTTATTTTATAAGTTAACCATTAACTTAAGCTATGCCCATGATACTTCAAGATGCAAAGTCAGTAAGGCAATATAGTGCCAAGATGCTAGGCATAAAATTGAAGTATAGTTATTCTACATCGATATTTTATAACAACGCAGATTGGTGCTATTTGACTTGCCCTACGGGGCGCAAGCTCGAAAACCATTGCTTCGAAAGCCATTGCTACGTTGTAACCTTTGAAAAGTGAATAACAATTACCTCAGCTTACGCCTTGCATTGTTATCCGAGCTTGTGCCTGACAAAGCATCTTGAGGTAACATGGGTATATCAGTACCTCAACTAGCAAGCTTAAAGCTAAATCGCAGGCTGCGGCTGACGATAAGCCTTTGTAGCCCACAGAGGTACAGTGGATAAACTGTGTTTGTAACTGCCTGATGTTTCTTTCGTTGAATATGAAACATACATTAAAGTTTGATTTTCTTTATCAAAAATACGTCGAATTTTCATGGTTTTAAAAAAGATACTTTTTGACTTTTTAAATACAATCTCGCCTGATGCTGACATATCAATTTGTGCAATCATTTCTGGTGTAATTTCACCCGTTTGTCGGCATGAAATAGCCGAATCGGATGGATCTGAAAAGCTTAAATCAGCTTCAATACTGGCAACATGACACGTTACACCTGAAACGATCGGGTCGACCATCATATTTAGCTTAATATCTTTGGTCGTAAAAACACCTAAACTGACTTTACCAACATCATCACTGCAACTCATTGTTAGCATGCTAGCAGCCACAACAAGTATTGCCGCAGTAGTTTTAGTCAGCGAAGGCATTAACGCTTTGTTATTCAGTGTCGACTTTAATGGAGCAAACATCATTTTACTTTTCCTTAAGAATTAAATACTTTACCAGCCCAGCGCACAAGACCACTGGTCACACTACCAAAATGATCACCAACAACGATTTCTGCATCAGTAAATTGCTCGGCAATGCATTGATGAATAACCGGACTTTTTGCGGTGCCGCCAGTAACATAAACCACATCAGGCATAACGCCAGTCCCCTCCACCGCTTGCTTCATAATTGTCACCAACTTAGCAACGGGTTGATCAACCGCAGTTTCAAAATCAGTTTGATTTACCGGCACAGTAAATAAAGGCTCAATAAATGACAAGTCAGCGCTGTACTCAGACTGTGATGATAAACCTATTTTAGATTGCTCCGCTTGGCGTACAAACTGATAACTCATTTGATGTTGTCTTAATGATTTAAGACGTGTTAATAATGCAGGTTTTGACGAATCTTTAATTAACTCATCAATTAATTTTGCCGTAGCAAGCGAGCCAAAATCACGCTGAGCGCTGATATCATTTACCGCAACACCATTCCAAAACGGTTGTCTTGGTACGGTTAAATTGTTTTTCAATTGAGAACCAAGACCAAGGTGCGGCATAAAACAATTCATTGCTACGGCAATATCTAAATCGTTACCGCCAACACGTTGTCCACTATGGCCTAGTACATCTTCACTGCGATCTGTTTTGTGTTGTAAGTCTGGCCCCATTTTCACCATAGAACAATCCGTAGTACCACCACCGACATCAACCACTAATACTGTTTGATTACGTGTCATTGAAGCTTCATAATCCATCGCAGCAGCCATTGGCTCAAACAAAAAACTCACCTCTTCAAAACCCGCGCGTTTAGCTGCAGTTTCTAAAATAGTTTGCGCTTGTTGGTTGCTTAACTCTCCGCCAATGCCTTGAAAGTTGACTGGTCTGCCAATAACGGCTTTGGTAATAGGTTCATTGATCACTTTGTTCGCGCGAGACATCACTTCTAACATCATAAGCGTCACGATGTCTTCAAACAGTCCTACCTGCTCAACTCTTAACCCACTGGCACCCAAAAATGACTTTGGCGAACGGACATAAAACCCTTCGTCAGGCAGCTCCAAATATGCTTGAATCGCCTCAGGGCCAACAAACACCACTTGCTCATCTGGGTAAATATCCAAATCATGGCGAACCATTCTTGCGCGGCTAAGTTGTGCAGAGCGCAGCTTGCCATATTCAGCTTTTAGCTCTGGTGCAATACGCTGATAAACAGCTTCGGCAATTAACTCTCGGTCCATTGCATATAAGGTCGATGATAAGAAATTACTGTCGCCATTGATCGGAATTAACGTCACTTCACCATTTTTTTCAATTCCTACGGAACAATTAGCACTGCCATAATCAAACCCAATAAACATTTCTTACCACTCAAAAATTCAAATCAATGCTAAAAATAACACAAGCGCTATATAGGATCTTATAAAGTTTAGCGTTCACTGTTATTTCGCTGACATTTTCATCAATTGGTTTAATTTGCTTAATCAATTTGTTGCGTCTTTGAATTTACTGAAAACAGTGTTCACACACAATGTGTTCACATAGCTGTCATATAACTGCAGTAAAATACCTTCCTATTTTTATTCATATTAAACAGCTGATTAGCTACCTCTATCCGATAGTACTATTTAAGCGCTACCTATTTAGTGATAGATTAATTTTTGCAGCATTGCTTTGCAGGAGCCCATCATGAACGAACCTCGACATCACAAATTTATCGATAAAGAACTCTCTTGGTTATCATTCAATGAGCGCGTATTGCAAGAAGCTTATGACACATCAGTGCCTTTAATCGAGCGAGTTAGATTCTTAGGGATTTTTTCTAGCAATATGGATGAATTTTTCCAAGTCAGAGTGGCTGCAGTTCGCCGCGCTATCTTGGTGTCGGGGATCAGTTCAAAGCAACTAGAATATCAAAGCTTGATGGCTAAGATTCAAGCTAAAGTATTAGATTTACAAGAAAAGTTTGATCAAATATATCCAGTGCTAATGAAAGAGCTCGCGCGCTGCAATATCTTTTTAATCAATGAAACTCAACTAAGCGAGTTTCATAGTGCCTGGCTTAAGAAGTATTTTAAAAATCAACTTAAACGACATATTGCACCACATATTATCAATGAAGATAGTGACTTGGTTCAGCACTTAGTTGATGGCACAACTTATCTCGTGGCCAGTTTACAAAGCGGTGAAAACAAAGAATACGCATTAATTGAAGTGCCGAATAAAAATGTACCGCGCTTTCTTGAATTACCTACTGAAAAAACTTCTAAAATAAAGCACTTAATATTGCTCGACAATATTATTCGTCATTGTATTGATGATTTATTTAGACCCTTTTTTGAATTCGATACCATTAACGTGTTTTCAATGAAAATGACCCGAGATGCTGACTACAATATCAGTAATGAACTTGAGCAAACAACTTTAGAGCGCATGACTAAAGGGATTAAGAAACGCTTAAAAGCTCAGCCTGTAAGATTGGTTTACGATAGAAATATGCCTGATGATATGCTCGAGATGTTAAAGTCTCATTTGCATATCAGCTCGACAGAATGCTTAGTTCCTGGCGGTCGTTATCACAGCTTTAAAGATTTTATGGACTTCCCTAATCCAAGTCGTAAAAAACTAGTCAATGAAAAGCTTCACCCTATTGATAGCAGTCAGTTTTTAGCCTTTGATAATAGCTTCGATGCCATTAGGCATAGAGATATCATGCTCAATTATCCATATCATAAATTCTCGCATTTCACAGAGTTAGTCAGACAAGCCGCTTATGATCCAGCAGTTAAATTCATTAAAATAAACTTATACCGTGTGGCTAAAAAGAGTCACATAATGCAATCACTTATTGATGCGGTTAAAAACGGTAAACGCGTCACCGCTGTAATTGAATTAAGAGCGCGCTTTGATGAAGAGTCCAATATTAACTGGACTCGCCGCTTAGCTGAAGCAGGTGTAAAAGTTCATCACGGTATCCCTAGTTTAAAAGTGCATTCAAAACTGTGCCTAATTGGTCGTAAAGAAGAGAATAAAACCCAATATTATTGTCATATTGGTTCAGGTAATTTCAACGAAGGAACTGCACGCTTTTACACTGATTTCTCGTTATTCTCAGCAAACCAAGATATTGCCGGTGAAGTAAAACAAGTCTTTGACCTCATTGAACGACCTTACCGCAAAGATGAATTCAACCATTTAATTGTCTCACCTTATAATTCTAGAAATAAGCTCATTGGTTTAATCAATAATGAAATTGAACAAGCTAAGCAGAATAAGCCTGCCAGTATTCAACTGAAATTAAACAATCTAGTCGACGACATCATGATTAATAAACTCTATGAAGCGTCACAAGCGGGTGTCAAAATCACCATGCTAATACGCGGTATGTGCAGTTTAATTCCTCAAGTCCCTGGGCAAAGCGATAACATTAAGGTTTTCAGTATTATTGACCGCTATTTAGAGCATTCGCGCGTTATGTTGTTTCATGCTGGCGGTGAACAAAAACTGTTTATAGGGTCGTCAGATTGGATGACACGAAATATTGATGAACGAATTGAAGTCACTACGCCTGTATATGATAAGCAGTTGAAACAGATGGTTATTGCTATACTTTCACTGCAATTTAAAGATAATACAAAGTCTAGGGTGATTAACCAGCAGCAAGACAACCGATATCACCCAAGAGGAAATAAACGAAAGCTTCGCAGCCAAGTGGCCATTCATCAATACCTCAATGGCTATGAGAAAAAAGTAACAAGTGCACTCGCTGCAATAAGTAACACAACAACTCATTGTTTAAATAACAATAAGAAACTACAAGAATTACCACAAGAGGCGTAGATTTGGCAGATGTTATTGCAGAAGACTCACAACATTTTGTCGCTATCGACATGGGGTCTAATAGTTTTCACTTAGTCATAGCCCGCGAACAAGATGGGCTATTACAAGTGCTGCACAAAGAAAAGCGCCAAGTGCAATTGGCTAAATATTTAGACAACCAAAATGTGCTAGATGAAGTTGCTATCGACAATGGTGTTCAGTGTCTTAAAGATTTCAGTCAACGTTTTTCAAACTTAGCCAAGACGCAAGTCAAAATAGTCGCAACCCACACACTTCGTGTTGCTAAGAACCGACAATCATTTTTAAAAGCCGCCAGAAAAATACTGCCCTATCCCATTGATGTGGTCTCAGGGCATGAAGAAGCTCGCTTGATCTACACTGGTATTGCCCACAGCCAAGTACTGAAACAGAAAAATATTGTCATTGATATTGGTGGTGGCTCAACAGAAGTCATTGTGGGGAATGAAAAACGCGCAAAACATTTAGCCAGTTTAAAATGTGGTTGTGTCAGTTATAACAAGCGTTTCTTTATTAATGGTCAGTTATCAAAAGATGCTTTTAAGCAGGCGATTTTAGCAGCAGACAAGCAGTTTGCAGGCTTAAGTCAAGTGTACTTTAATCAAGACTGGTCACTTGTATTGGGTAGCTCAGGTTCTGCTAAAGCCATTTCGCTTGCGATTAGTGAAATTACCGATAACGGCGAAGGCATTACCGCTAAAAACCTGCTGGCATTAAAGAAACACCTGATTAATATAGGCAGCATTGAAAAACTCGTATTTGAGCATTTAGATGACAGAAGAATCCCATTATTGGCTGCAGGCCTAGCTATTCTTATCAGCTTTTTCAGGCAGTTAGGTATTGAAAGCCTGCAAGCGGCTAAAGGCGCTCTACGTGAAGGGGTATTGTACGAACTGGCTAAAATTGAGCAGCAAAATGATATAAGACAACGCACGTTATCAAGTTTAACTCAGTTATATCATACTGATTCAAATCAAGCGCTTAAAGTAACCAATACTGCGCTGACATTATTTGAGCAAGTCACAGAAAAGTGGCAGCTGACGGATTATCGCTGGCTTTTAGAAGGTGCCTGCCAGCTACATGAAATAGGTATTTCGATTAACTCAAAGTCTCACCATAAACACGGAAGTTACATTCTTGATAATAGTGATTTACCAGGATTTAATCAGCAACAGCAACAATTATTAGCCTTGCTTGTTGGCAACCATAGAAAGAAAATCAATTACCTGTCAATCACCATTGCTGATGAAACACAGCGCCTTGCCTTTTTCAGATTATTGACCCTTTTGCGATTAGCAGTGCTATTTAATCTTGGCCGTACATCCAGTAGTTATCAGCACATAATCGTAAAAGCACAGCAGGCAGATTTCAATGTCATATTTTCTGGTGAGCAAGCCAAACATAATGAATTATTACTGCAAGATTTATACGCTGAGCAAAAGAGATTGGCCACAATTGGGATTAACCTCAGTTTTGGTTAGTCTCAATTATAGTTAGTCTCAATGTTAACTAATCTCAATTTAAATTAAGCTCGGTTGCCGTTAATCTGAACAACTAGTTAAAAAACTAAAAAAGCATCCATATGGATGCTTTTATACTTTGGTTAATCACTAAAACTCTGATACGAAGCTAGAAATTTGACCAATAGACCTTGGCGTGCAACATAAACTTGCATACTTAGCTTTTACTTTTCATTTTGCGCTTGTTTTAGTGACTCTTTATCTTTGCGACGCTGGGCAATAACTTGTTTTACTTCGCTACCAATATGCGCTTCGCCACGCTGTTTCGCTAGCTGAACTTGGCGTTCACGTTCGATAAAACGTTGGCGTTGCTCATCAGATATTTTATCAATACAATGGGGACAACTTACACCTTGCACATAAGCTTCTGATTGCATTTCTTCTTGAGTGATAGGCATACGGCATGCGTTGCACTGATCGTAAATGCCTTTTTCAAGGTCATGATTCACTGCAACTCGATTATCAAATACAAAGCACTCACCTTCCCACATGCTTTGTTCAGGTTTGACTTCTTCAAGGTATTTTAAAATGCCACCTTCAAGATGATAAACATCTTCAAAGCCTTGCTCTTTTAGATAAGCAGTCGATTTTTCGCAGCGAATACCACCGGTACAAAACATAGCCACTTTTTTGTGTTTAGCAGGGTCTAGATTTTCTTTGACGTAATCAGGAAACTCTCGAAATGTCTCTGTTACTGGGTTAACGGCATCTTTAAAGGTACCGATTTTAACTTCGTAATCATTACGTGTATCAACCAGTAATACTTCAGGGTCGGAAATAAGTGCATTCCAATCCTTTGGTTTAACGTAGGTACCAACGACTTCACGAGGGTCGATACCCTCTACACCCATGGTCACAATTTCTTTTTTAAGTTTTACCTTAGTGCGATAAAAAGGCATGTCTTCATCAAAAGAAAACTTACAGACAATATCAGCTAAGCCTTCTTGAGTTGCCAGCCATGCAAGTAACCCATCAATGGCTTGCTGACTACCTGCAACTGTGCCGTTAATACCTTCTTTAGCGAGTAATAAGGTACCGCGGATCTCGGCATTTTCCATATGGGCTAATAATGGCGCTCTAATGGATTCGAAATGAGGAAACGCAACAAATTTATATAAAGCACAAACAACGACTTGTGACATGGGGTTCTCCGCAAGCTGGAACTTAATTTCCAGAGCATTTAATGTAAGCTGACTAATGCAAGACTACTTAAGGTGACAGACCTCAAATAAAGGCGCGAAATTGTACCCTAATCACAGTCTTTACGGCAATTAAATTTGATTCAGATCACATACTTTGATGCTCAAGTTAGGATTTATCACTAACAATTCATTTATTAACCTCTTAAAATGAATCAAATACTTAATAAAAAATAACTCAAATTATGATCCTATATAGTTTTAGACGTTGCCCATATGCTATGCGCGCCCGCTTAGGGTTACATTTATCTTCATTAAACCCGCAAATACGTGAAATAATACTAAAAAATAAGCCGACTCAATTACTCGACATTTCACCTAAAGGCACGGTACCTGTATTAGTGGTAAACACGCAGCAAGATACTGGCGGCGCTGGTGTAGACCATCACCCTTTTGTACTAGAAGAAAGCCTAGACATTGTCCATTTTTCTCTAGGTAATTATCCTGCAACCAATAGCGAATATTTATGCAAAGATGAATATGATTTATTAATTCGCTCTCTAAATGATGCCAATGCTAAAACACTAATTGAAAAAAATGATAACGAATTTAAAGCCTGGCTAGATAAATACAAATACGCAGATAGACACCTTGAGTATTCTGAAGAGTATTATCGAGAAAACGCATGTAAATTCATTGCATTACTGGAACAGAGATTAAGCGACTCCACGCACTTATTTGCTGACAGCCCTACCTATGCAGATTTTGCTATTTTTCCGTTTGTCAGACAGTTCGCCCATGTAAATAAAAATTGGTTTGAGCAGAGCCAATACTCCAAAGTGAGGCAGTGGCTAAAACTTCACATTGAAAGCAATTTATTTCAGGTAGTTATGCGTAAGTATCCACTATGGCTTGATGATATTAATCAACAAATGAGTTTAAAAAGCACACTATAGTTTAGTAACTGCTTAATTAAACAGCTCAACTTCAAACTTTTGTATAAATATTCATAAAAACCATTGAATTAGTAAGACTAATTAGAGTAAGTTATATCAACTTAAAGATGGATTTTTAATTGTTTTTACTGCGAAATCCTAAAATGAGATTAAGCTTAAATAAGTCTCTTTGCAGTAATCAAGGATGTAGACATGGAACAAATGGATTTGGTGATGTTATTAATACTGTTATTAAGTATTTTGCATATCATGTTTTGTCATCGAGCAATAACAACGGGTGCTCATATCGACAATGTACGAAGGTATCTATGGGGAACAATTAGCTTGATTTTTGGGCCTTTAGGTTATTATATTTATCAAAATTTACTCCCGCTAGACTCCTTAGACCCAAGTGAATAAAAGCTCAAGTATATGACGCTGATACATTACAGCGTCATATTTTATCTACAGATGTTTTCACCTGATAGCGCCGAATCCTTCACTATTTATTAAAGCCTATATTTGGTGAATCAATACTCAAACTTATTAGACTCAAGCTCATTAGACTCAAGGTTTGTATTAGCCCAGATTTTATCAAAGCTAGTCATTTATCTAGGCTGAGCAAATATCAAAGAAAGCGAGCAAATTGACGTCCAGGCTTTAACGGTTTAACAGGTGCGTTAACTGCTGGCGTACCTACGTATAAGAATCCCACTATTTGCTCATCTTCGGCTAAGCCTAAACCTTCATTAACAACCGCGCTAAAAGCAAAGTCACCTGTGCGCCACACTGCGCCAAGCCCTAATGAAAAAGCCGCTTGCTGCATTGCCATCGTGGCACAACCTGCTGCCAGTTGTTGCTCAAGTAAAGGAACTTTAGGGTGCTGCTGATTTTTGGTCGCGATAGTGATGACCATAGGGGCACGGTGTGGCATATTTTTAGCTTTAGCGATAAAGGCTTCTTCTGCTCCGTTTGCAGTCGCTGCTTTAACAAAAATATCGCCTAACTTATTAAGACCATCACCAGTAGCAATGATAAATTCCCATGGCGTTAATGCACCATGATCAGGCACACGTGCGCCAGCATTAAGAATGAAATCAAGTTGAGACTCTGAAGGAGCAGGTTGAGTTAATCTCGGCGTTGATTGTCGGGTAAGTAATAATTCTGATGCGTCCAATGAAATGTCCTTTTTATCAATCACATTAATTAAATTCTGACTGATACTAACAAAAATCCCACATTGAAGTGGGATTTTTTAATGACTCAATTTATGACATAAAACGCTTTCGAATAAAGTAATCAACGCTAGTGTATCGGCCACCACCCATCATGAGTAGAGCCAGCAACATAAATAAATAGGTAATGGCAAACTCTATACCATTATTTAAGATAACAAAGTTACCTGAGCTAGTAAGCCATTCATAATTACCGTGCTGTTGCAAAATTGACTTCGCAGCAGCCAATTTTTCAGCAGATGCGGCAACATTATCATTCGCAAGCCAAGAACTAGCATCTGCAATAGCTAACCAGCCGTTATCAATGTGAACAGCAAATGCCGCAACCAACATGGTAAACATCATTGGAATAGCCACTAATCGAGTAGCTAAACCAATCAATAATAAGAAACCACCAAATAACTCAGTACCTGCAGCAAGTGCTGTCATCACCTCAGGCATTGGTAGTCCCAATCCCCAATCTGGATTACCAAACCATGCAGCAGTATCGCTAAAATGCGACAACTTATTATAACCTGCCTGCATTAATACCGGCGCAAGATAAATACGTAATGCTAATGGTGCTAAACCTTCAAGGTGTTTTAAAAAATTTAAAAACTGCTGGTAAAGGTTGGTCATATTTATTCCTTAAAATATTCATTCATTACGTCAATAGACCAAGCTTAGTCGATAATTATTTCATCGCAGGTAATTAAAACAGCCAAAAATAGTACCTGAATTATTTTATCTCACTTGAAAGATCACTTAAGTCAGTAATTAGTTCTTCCATTTTACCGGTAAAATGTTGCCTTTGTTTGGCGGATAAACTGCGATTAATATCAATCACCAATTGACCAAATAATCGAGAATTTTGATCAACATGTTGCTGGTAAACCTCTGACTTTAATTCATCTGGTGAGGTCATTAATAAACGCATACGTTGTTCTAATAAGCGTTCATCATCACGCATTTCAATCGCTTGTTGAAACTCTCTTAACCATTCAAGTCGATATTCGAGCCACATATCTAAGGTCGCAATACGCTGTTTATTATACTTTTTAACTAAACTTTGTTGTTCTGTAGATACGCTGCCTAACCAATCATCAATACGATCTAATATCTTTTCATTGGAATCTTCTAATAACTCTTGTTGTGTCTTTCCTGCATACTTTTTGTTTAAGTCTTTATTATCTTGTTTGAGCTGTTCAATCATGCCATTGGCTTGTTCATCAGATAAGCTTGCAAGGATGGGTAATAAATCAGGTAGGATAAAGTCGAAAATACGGAACCAGTGAGCCTTTGCATCCGTAACTTGTTGCTGCCACATTTCGGGCGTCACAGTTTGCGTTTCAATCGCAGTAGAAAGTGTATTGAGTTGTTGGCTATACCTTAATAATTCATCTTTTTGATGCCAGATGAGGAATTTATCTAGTAGAACATCAAATTGTTTTTGCTGACTCTTATCTAAAGTCACATATTCCTCGACCCGCCATTCTATGGCCCAATCAAGAAAAAAATAACTAAATTTAGTTGAGCAGCCAACTAAAAATACCACCAGCAATATTGGAACGAATGACTTCTTCAACGGACGTTCTCCTTAATCTTGGCTATTGATTAAGAATAATAGTCTTATGATATTAAAGATAGGTATTTGTTGAATAACGTAAAATATGAAGCTTTTACCTCAGCAATATCTGTCAGCTTGTTACCTACAATTGGTGCTTCAGCTTCCTTTCCCGTGTCTTCAACCTCTGTTCCTGCCATCATTAATGCCCAAGCGGCAGCAAACATCCAAAAACAATTAATGATTTGCCTTACATACTGGCTAGCGCCAGCCTTAAGATTTGGTTGCTCAGCAAAATATTGTTTACATAAGCTGGTCACTTGATGCGAAGTTAATTGGTGAGTTGTCAAAACAGAGGCCAAATCAAACATTGGGTGACTGGCCGCACAATATTCAAAATCAATGCATTGCAATTTATCATCGCAAAACAACAAATTATAGGGTGATAAATCTCGATGGCAAAACTGAGGAGCTATCAAGCATGATTCCAAATCAGCCAACCAAGCATTCATCTCAACTTGTCGTTGCTTTAACTGTCTGAACGAACTCTGCCATTGTTGATTTTTTTCAACTTGAGAAATGGTTGTTAAAGACTCGAGGTAAACTTGCCATTGCTGCGTTAAGCTGATGACTTTAGGTGGCAAAGGTAGCCTTGATAACTCGCAGAGTAATTTTAACAGGTGCTCAACGGGGTCAAGTGCTTGTTGTTGCTTATTTTTTAATAGCGTTTGATCCTCTGCGGATTGAGATATTGGATTTAGATGAAAAACAGAATTAACCGGGCGTTCTCGGGAATTAAAGCCGTTTTCAGAGTATATAGATGACCAATCAAACCTATCTTGCTTAATAAATTCGCTCAAATAAAACTGTTTATTAGCACTTTTCCAGATCAGCTTTGGCGCTAATTTAACTGCTTCAACCATCTGCCAGCAAATGACTTCATTGTCTCTATCACACCATTGTTGAACATTTTTATTATCACGCAGCACCCAATCTTGATGAAGCATGTGGAGCCGATAATTACTATTGCTTAAACCAGCAGATAGCTTAGTGACGCCAATACAATGTGAACTTATCTCAGTCACAAAATTTGACGGCAGTAGTCTTTGAAATGATGCAGGCAATACAGACCAAGGATTAAATTTTTTCATCTATTTCTGCATTTTAGTTCAGGCTCCACTCTGGCTCCATTCTTGCTCCACTCTGGCTTTAAAGTCATTTTAAACGCCTTTATTTTGCTAGAGATAAATTAACGTCAAGGCTATCTTGCTGCATTTTCTTGCGCCACATGAAATAACCACTGACAGCCATGAACAGATATAAAATAAGTAAACCAGATGTGAGCATCAAGCCTTTCTGTAAGTATAAATAAATCGATAATGAATTAATCACCATCCAGTAATACCAATTCTCAATGATCTTTTTCGCCACTAGATAGGTTGTCATCACAGCAAAGCATGTCGTTAATGCATCAAGGTAAGGAAACGAAGCTGAGGTATTCGTTGCCATTAAATAGCCTACGACTAGAGAGATTATGCTTGTAACGGCAATAATTATTAGATGAGTCTTCAGTGACCAACTGATAATGGGAGAAGCCGTGTTGTGGACATCGCCGGCACCATAACGCCACAACCAAAAACCATAAATAGCCATTGCCATGTAATATACATTCAACAATGACTCCATCAATAATGAGACTTTCCAAAACAACACGGTGTAAATTGCCGTACTGACAAATGCTGCAGCCCAGCACCAGATATTAGTTCTCATGGCGAGAACTAAATATGCGATGGCCAATATGACAGCAACCGCCTCCCAGCCAGTCATAGCGGTGGCTTCAGCGATGGCCGTTTGTATTGATTGAAAAATCTCAGCAAGCATAATAAGGCGCTTCTTTTTCTATTTTGAGCGAATTAACAAGTTTTATTCTGTATGGCTTAAATCTAATTCGCCACCGATAAACTTACATACAAAAACAGCCTTGCCCCACTTTTGATGGGCGGCTTCCATTTCTACCGCAAGCATTGACATCACATCTGCATATTCGCCACAGATTTGTGTTGCCATCGCATTGGTTTTTCTTTCAATGTTTGAATAGCTATCAACACGACCAATAAACCATTTAATCGGATCTAAATAGTTTTCGTTAAATGGATACATACTGATTTCAGCAGTTAATTTCATCAGGAATTCCTTAGGTACGTCTCAATTAAAAATACCGCCATAGTCTAGCAAATTATGGCGGTATTTCACTGAAATACGTTGTAAAAATATATTGTTAAAACTATTGTAATTATTAAAGAAAATGATCTTTAACGATTACTCATTAACGCTACATAAACTTCACATCAAGGGTAATACCTAATTGACGAGGGTCGCCATAACGAACGTATTGTTTGTCAGCCCAATCTAAATCTGGCTCGTTACCAAAGTAGAAACCTCTTACACCATATTGCTCATCAAATAAATTCCTGCCCCACAGGTATGCTGACCACATTTGTGACTCATAGCCAATGCGAGCATTGAAGATAGTATAAGCATCGGACTTTGATTCATTACTGTCTGAGTAATAAAAATCACTTTTGCCACTCGCATTAAGGTTAGTAAACCAACCTGAATCACTGACATAACTCATACCAGCACTATAGGTAAAGTTAGGCGCATGCGCTTGGTCACGACCTGTCAAATCAATCACGTTGCCATACTTATCGTTATATTGATAATCACCGTATTCAGTTTCTAACCAACCAACACTGCCATAAAACTGAATATTATCTGTCGCATAGTATTTAAAATCAGCTTCTGCACCGTAATTTTTGGCGCTGCCTGCATTTTCTGTATACAGAATAAAGCGCTGCTGATCATCTGGATCTTGTTGTGACGCTGATACTTGTTGGTTTTGACGGTCCATATAAAATAACGCCATATTCGTCGCAACCACACCATCTAACCAAGATGACTTAAGACCTAATTCGTAGTTATATAAGATTTCAGTATCGAACTCTTTTTTATCCGCCAATTCCGGTGGTAATGTCATGTTAAAACCACCAGCTTTATATCCTCGCGCGATTCTGAAATAAGCATTATGATCTTGGTTCAAGCTTTTCGAAATCGCTAAATGGCCGCCCCACATATTCTCTGTTGGGTCGAACTCATCGCCGTTGCTATCGTTGTATTCACTTTCTCGGCGTTCTAAACGTACACCAGCAGAAAAGACATAACCGTCGCCAAACTGGGTATCTGTTTGAGCAAAAACAGCATAATTGGTTGCTTCATATTCAGATTGTAAAACCTCGTCAGGCCAGCCATTATATTCAGAATATAAATCATTATCTTCTTTTAGGTTCATACCATATAAACCCAATAACCAATCAGTTGAATCATTAAAGATTCGACCCGCTTCGTTTGAACTGATCCTAAACTCTTGTGAAATAGTTTTACGATCGCCTTGTTTATCCCATGTGTAATCGTACACACACGGCTCAGTGCCAATAACAGCCCAACTGTCATCATAGGCTGGACATTCTTTAGATGCCCAATATTCAGGGTTAGCCCAGTCACCGTCATAATTATGATGATGATCAGTTTGCGCAAATGAGGTTAACGAGGTGAGTTCAAATTTTTCAAACTGAGAGAAAATTGCTTTTAAACCTACACCTGTGGTTTTTTGAGCATCAACACCTGGTGCATCTGTGATGGTATCAAAACCATTGTTATCCAGTGTCCAAGCATCATAACCATTATCAAAGTTAGCGTGTAATAGGGTTAAATCTAATTGGACATCATCAGATGCGTACCAGCGCAGTTTAGCTCTAGCCGTAAACTCGTCGCGGGCATTGGTATCTTCACGTTCAAGGTAAGTATTATCGCGGTAACCATTTTGAGAATGCTGCTCTAGAGAAACGCGATAAAGTAATTTTCCTGAATCAGAAATTGGACCAGAGCTGAAACCGGAGAATGTCTGTAAGTCGTCGTCGCCCATTGATACTTGCGCGCCATGTTCAAACACATCTGTAGGGTCATTACTTTTTAAATAAATCAAACCCGCTAACGCATTAGCACCGTATTGCGTACCTTGAGGCCCGCGCAAGACTTCAACTTGTTGCATGTCGTACATGCTCGAAACCATGCCAATACCAGACAAGTCGATATCATCTACAATAAAGCCAACCGATGAATTAGGTGCGCCCTGATACTCTTCTTGTTCACCCACACCACGGATTTGGAAGTATTTAGGGCGAGAGCTGCCACCAGACCAGTTAAAGTTAGCAATTGAGTTTAAAACGTCTTCAAAATGTTGAGCGCCTTCATCTTGCAATTGTTGACTGTCAATAACGGTGACACTAGATGGCGCTTTTTCAAGTTCTATACTGCTAAAATCAGCATTAACAACAATCACTTCCATTTTTTCAGCATTAGGAGCAACGCGTTCGATATTTTCTGTTTGAGCAACAGCGGAAGTTGATAAAGCAGCGAGAATGGCTATCGCAATAGGCGATTTAGATTTTAATAAAGACATAGGACCTCAAATAATAATTTTGAGATCCGGCAAGCATAGCGAATGAGTGATGTGCATCTGTGACAATCTTGTCGCATTAACTATGTGTTAATTACGCTATGATAAATCAGTTGTCGTAAATAAATGCAGCCTATTCCTACGCCGGTATGAGCCGGATCAGGTTCTAAGGGTTTGTCATTAGACATCTCAGTTAGCTCAATATTGAGTTAACACCCCTTGGCGAGGCGGATTATAAACGATTCAACTTAAGTACGACACTATTACCGTGAACTTTTCATTAACTATTTAAGTACAAATTTATATCACACAGCAATAAAAAATATATAGCGATAAAAAAACACCCAATTAGGGTGTTTTTAATACTCAAAATACAGATTAGTTAGAGAATGCTTTACGCACGTACACATCAAAACGTGTCGCATTGGCATTAGGCGCTAACGCTGTTACTTGCATTTGCTGTTTGCCATGTAACTTTAACGACTTCCAACTTGTGGCCTCATCTTCGATAGTAAAACCGCTGACATCATACCAAGTGAACTTATATTGTAGGCGTAAATCGCTGCCAACTTGGCTCATAATAAGTGCTGAACCTTGTAGCAAGTCCCCTTGAGTACGTACTCTTACTTGCTCAACGGCAACTTCTTGACCAAATGAGTAATTATCCACTCTCGTGACACCATTTGAACCCGCTGAAACCCCTGCTGTGTGATTGGCACAAGCAGACATCATTAATACTAATGTTACAACAACGATAGACAGTTTCATGATTGTTCCTCTGGGTACTATTTTCTTATTAAGAATACTTATTAAGAATACTGTAAAAAATGGCTTATGTTTAATTTACACTTTATTGGTCTAATAAAAAATGGGCTCTAGCTGTTGCTATCAACTGCTTTCTATTAGTTTGCCAACAATTTATCGTTACGTGGGCGACTCTGCGCCCCTGACGAGTAATTTTACACTCTGCAAAGGTATCTTGGTGTAAGCCAGCACGTAAGTAATCAATTGAGAAGTCAATGATCTTAGGTACCTTCTTCGCCTGCATAAATACCATTAATTGCACAATCGCCGACATTTCCATAAAGCCCGCAATAACACCCCCATGGATGGCAGGTAAAATAGGATTTCCGATATTGTCGTCTTTTTGTGGCAATTTAAACACCATTTCATCACCGAAACGGTTAACACTCATGCCAATAAATTGCGTGTACGGCACTTTTGCCAGCAGATAACTGTAATCATTAAGATCAATAGCACGCTTCACAATATCATGAACGTTTAATTCATCGTCAACGAGTACTTCGCTGTCAGTTTTTGAAGAAGTGCCAGTACTAAGGTTTTTATTAACAGCGAGCTCATCGCTGGTGCTAGTGTCTCCCATTAATGCTTGGCGGAATTCTTCGCCGACCATTTCTGGACTTATTCGCATAAAAGAGCCAACAGCATGAGCAATAGGATCATCAACACTGTCTTGATAAGCAATGGCTCTTGTAAAAGCAACGTTAGCTGATAAACGATAACACTCAGCAATCGCATAAAGTGGCTTATCAGGTTCTGCGGGTTTCATATAATCAACACGCAAATCCAAAGTTGGCGATATCTCTAGAGACTCATATTTAGCTAAAATTGCACTCACAACCGACGTACCTGATGCCGTGTCGATTAACGTAGTTACCACACCACCATGGATAACTCCGGTATCAGGATCACCAATAATATCTTGGCTGTATGGTAGTTCGAGTAACACATGATGCTCACTCGCCTCAAGTACGCTGATGTTCAGGCGGCGACATTGGGCTAACTGGTTCACGAAACGAGTCGCAACTTGCGTTAGCGGAAAAAATTCACTGTTTATTTTCATTGGGTTAGAACTATCCTGCATGATTAAGCATTGAACCTAACGGTTTGCCGCCTACTAGATGCATGTGGATATGATAAACCTCTTGGCCACCATGCTTATTGCAATTCATGATTAATCGATAACCGTCTTCGGCTATCCCCGCTTCATCAGCAAGCTTTGCCGCAACAGACATCATGCGTCCTAAAGCTAACTCATCGGACGCTTTGATATCGTTAGTCGTTGGAATAAGGTGATTTGGGATAATTAAAATATGCGTTGGAGCTTGCGGGGAAATATCACGAAAAGCGGTCACCAACTCGTCTTGAAATAAAATATCCGCAGGAATTTCGCGGCGAATAATTTTACTAAAAATGGTTTCTTCGGCCATGGGTAATCATCCTTATCGTTATTTGTGAGGTGAACTTTACTATAGAGCGCGCCAACTAGATTATCTTATAGTATCAACTACGACCTTTGTCACTCCAGTAAATGTACATTTTAGATTTT
Organism: Shewanella sp. 10N.286.52.E4; assembly: GCF_041468785.1. Classification (NCBI taxonomy): domain Bacteria; kingdom Pseudomonadati; phylum Pseudomonadota; class Gammaproteobacteria; order Alteromonadales; family Shewanellaceae; genus Shewanella; species Shewanella sp. 10N.286.52.E4. Next base: position 72,331 of record NZ_JBFRJJ010000024.1, on the reverse strand, counting down.
GTCGTCTTGTACATATGCATTTGCACATTGGCAGTGATTTTGGCAGCATTGTGGTTCTTCTAGCTCGCATTTCTTTTTAGCAACACCAACTTATTTGGAAATTGTTCATGCATTATCACATCATTGCTATCGATCCTAAAGCGCATTTATTTGAAGTCACTCAAACAATTAGCAAAGCAAAACTGCAGCAAACACTGTCATTGCCTTCTTGGTTACCAGGAAGCTACATGATCCGTGATTTTGCAAGAAACCTAATCGATATAAAGGCAATAGATAAAAATGGGCAACCAATTGAGGTGCTTCAGCTAGATAAACAAACTTGGCAATGTCAAAACAGCGACAGTTTTATTAACATTTCTTATCAGGTTTACGCTTGGGACTTATCCGTGCGATCAGCTCACCTAGATACGACTCACGGATTTTTTAATGGCAGCAGTGTTTTCTTATGCGCTGAAGGGCTTGAGCAAGAAAAACACACATTAACCATTGAAAAACCAGTATTGCCTGAATTGAGTGATTGGAAACTTGCCACCAGCATGAAACGAACCTCTGGTGAACAATTTGGCTTTGGTGAGTTCTACGCTGGTAGTTATGATGATTTTATCGATCATCCTGTAGAAATGGGCAACCTCGCGATTGCCAGTTTTGAAGCATGCGGCGTACCTCACGATATCGTTCTCAGCGGTAAACATCGCGCATCACTAACCCGTTTATGTAAAGACTTAAAAGCCATTTGCGAGTACCAAATAAACCTCTTTGGTGGCATTGCACCTTTTGAGCGATATGTGTTTCTTACCACAGTATTAGGCAATGGTTTTGGCGGTTTAGAACACAGAGCAAGTACGGCGCTAATGTGCTCAAGAAAAGATTTACCTACTGATATGCACCATGAAGTGAATAAAGATTACCGGGTTTATTTATCCTTATGCAGCCATGAATATTTCCATAGTTGGAATGTAAAACGGATTAAGCCTGCTGAATTCACCCCGTTTGATTTATCCAAAGAAGCTTATACAGAGCAATTATGGGCTTATGAAGGTATCACATCCTACTTCGATGATTTTTTAACTTATCGCAGTGGCTGTGTCGATCAAACTCAATATCTCACTATGTTAAGCGAGATAATGACTCGAGTGTATCGTTCACAAGGGCGTTTTAAGCAAACCTTAAAATCATCAAGTTTTAATGCTTGGACTAAGTTTTATAAACAAGATGAGAATGCCAATAATGCCATTGTGAGTTATTACACTAAAGGCGCCTTGTTCGCCTTATTCTTGGATCTCACCATCAGAATTGAAACAGAAGGCAAACAGAGTTTAGATGATGTCATGCGCACGCTTTGGCAAGAGTTCGGTGCAAAAGGAATTGGCACTGAGATTAATACTCACCAACAAATTGTCGAAAGCCTGCTAAATCGCAATTGTGATGAGTTATTTGCTTACCTCGATAACACCCAGGATATCCCGCTTGAGCCTTTATTTAACCAAGTCGGTATCACACTTCGCCTCAGAGCCAGTGCCGGCAATGCTGATTTAGGCGGTGGAGAAACCAAAGGATATAAAATAGCATTTGGCGCAAAAACGAAGCCTGAGTCTCTAGGCCTTAAAGTCTTGACGGTTACCCAAAGCAGCCCTGCTCATCAAGCTGGACTGAGCGCGGGTGATTTATTGATCGCAGCAAATAACTTACAAGTTGATGCGCAATTTGAAGCACAATTACAATCAATGAGTTTGGGCGATGAAGTCACGTTAACTTGGTTTAGAAGAGATGAGTTAATGCAAGGTGTTATGACAATTAGCTCTGCAATAACTGATACCGTTAGTCTTGATATCCACGACCAAGAAAAACTGAATATTTGGCTGTAACGCTATAGCCATGACCTAAATATCAAATAAAAATTGAATACGCTTTTATTTCTGAATATAAGACATATTCAATTATTTACAGCAATAAAAAAGGTGCCATATAGGCACCTTTTTTTACTGTAAATAATGGAGCTTTAACGTGTGTTAGCCGCGCTTAATTCTTGCACTCACTCTGGCTTCACTGTGGGCTTCTAACCAATACTTTTGCAAAGTTTCATTTTGCAGACCTGTGACAGAATCACCTAAGTTCCAAGCACCTTTCCAAATACCATCTGCAATTAAATGTACTACAGCACTTTCAATCGCTGACACAACACAAAGGCTTACAGGTTCATTTGAGGTGTAACCGACTTCAGCTTCTAGTAAATCTTGAGCGTCAATAAATTTAAATACACCAGCGGTGATTTCTTTTGAAATTACCGATTTAGTTGTAGTAACACTACTTAAAAGGCGACCAGTTCGAATATCAACTGCACGTAGGTTTACAGTAATACTATCCACACGATACTGACCAGAAGCACCAATACCTAAATATCGCGCGCCAGCACCACCTGTTTTGATGTTAGTGTCATAAGCAACAATACCGCCTTCCATCAATACTTGGGCGCTGTTTAATTGAGGCAGTTTATTCTTATTACCATTTAAGCCAGCACGTAAAATTTTACGCTCGGTTAATAAGTTTTGCAGCCCTTCTCGCTCAACAGGTATAAACCATGCAGAATCATTCAATGATTGCGCTAAAAATGCAGTTCCAGATTGCGGCACCGCAGTTGAAAAGTTACTAGACGGGATTGGTTTATATTGACCTGTTTGATCTCTAAAGTCATAAACTGCAGCAATCATGGCACCTTGAGGAAAAGGCAAGCTGACCAAATCGTAGTAAGTCTCACCTTTTGGCATTAAACTCGATGTTGCGTCTATGTCTGCAAACTCATCATCAACAGAAGAACATGCTGTTAACGAAAGAAGAAATAAACTGACTAAAATCTTATTCATTTTATCCTCCTGTAGACACTAGGCCGCCGACTTCGATTATCGTCGTTTCACCCGTTAGTAGATCTGTAATATGTACGAGTAACGTTCCATCTTCATTAACAACGTTAATTTCGAAATCATCGGTTTTAAGATAACCTTCATTACCATTAGCTGCATCATTAAAGAGTTGAGACATTAACCTAGATTCTAACGAACTTGCTAAACGTTCCAAAGCTGTTGGCGCGACATATCCCGTTCCACCTGAAGATTCAGGCTCATGATCATTTTGAGCAAGTGCATTATTTAATAAATACTGACCATTTAAGTAGCTACCACCAAAAGCGGGATTAACCGGAGTATAAACTAACTGAGTGGCGCTAATATTTGCCGAAAAAACTAACGCCGCGGAGGTAAATAATATTTTTTTCATGTGCGGTCCCTGCCTATATTTCATCGGGAGCTAAGTCTGGGTCTAAAAAAGCTCCCAAAAGCGCCCGTTCATTTTCCTGTTTAATCACTGTGTTAACTCTTTTCGCAGCATAATTTGCTTGATCATCCAAGTTTCTACTGATTGGGGAAACAAAGGTGACGAAAATAGTTTTTCGATTCTGTTGAATCAACATTTTACTACCGCTTCTGGCAGTAGCTTGTTCGATAATAGTAATGCCTGAATGTTTCGTTATTCCGCCAATATCTCTATAAGCCCCGACAAACTGACGATAAAAACGATGCCCAAGACGTGTCATTGCACGATTTAGAATGAGTCCATCGATTAAGTCAGTTTCATCTTTAGGAATAGAATCACTCGTATCTTGAGGTTTTACTTTAATTTCTTTTTGAATATTTTTATCTGTAGCAGAGGTTACAGGCTCTTTAGCATCTTCTTGACGTTGAGCCTGTGTTTGATCAATCACTTCATTTGGAGCTTTATTGATGGTCTCTACTGTATCCACAGATTGAGATACAGAAGAGTTTTCAGCAAATACGTTGCCTGAAATTAATAGTGTTAAAAACATCAAATTGATGTTTTTCATACTCTAACCTCATGCATATGAGTTTGTGCCCAAGCAATTGCCTGGCCTCGACTTGAAACACCTATTTTTCTAAAAGCACGATATAAATGTGTTTTAATGGTACTTTCACTGACAAACAGTTGGTTAGCAATATCCAAGTTTGTGCTACCTGATAGTAAAGCTTGTAGCACTTCCCTTTCTCTAATCGTCAAGTGCTCACTCTCATCATCAGCAATATCACTCAATAACGATTTATGTAAATCATTCGGAATAATACTTCTTCCTTTCAATATTTCATTTAATCCACTACTAACTTGACTTAATTCTGCATCACAGTAAAAAACACCGGCAGTTGTAGCAGGATGAATTAGAAATTTTGCATCGACTTGCTTAGGAAAGTTTAAAAAAACAGTTTTTACAGCATAATGTTCCCTTTCTATCAATTTTTGTAATTGATAGACCTGCTGTAAGTCAATTGTCGCTAAATCAAATACGACTAGAGAATTTTGATGAGATGACAGTTGCGAACTCATTGTTGCTGGGGTGGCTTTAGCTAACTTCACAAGAAACTCTTGCGGCCAACGACAGTCTAATAAATCAACTAATAACTGAGAACGAGAAACTATCATCCAATTGACAACTTTAAACATTAATTACACTCCATTGTGACTAGATGATTAAATTGAACATGTATTGATAAATCATTTACAAGGTAATCTGACAATCCAAGTACAGATAACATTAACTTGTAAAGCAAAGAGCTAGCACTTAACAACGTACTAGCTCTTGTTAAATATTATCAAGGTAGATATGTAATAACTATTAGCCTAACGGGTGTTTTTACTTACTCCAATAGACGAAAGTATTACGATATTACATGCCTTGGTTAACCGTAATGTTGTTACCCGCACCTGAGGTTACTGCAAATGAGCTGTTACCATTACCTATTTGAGATACCGATACAGTACTACCTGAACTCATGTAACCACCAGCGAATGAAAGGTTGCCTTCACCTGTTTGAATAACTGAAACAGTGTTAGAGTCACCCATTATTGCACCAGCATATGATTCATTTAAATCACCAGTCTGAACTAAATCAACTGTAGAACCTAAATCATCAGTCAAAGTGAATGAATAGTTGTCATTACCAGCTTGAGTAACGTTAACCATATCGCCTGCACCGTACTGTTCGTTTTCAGCGGTATTTAAATCACCAGTTTGGGTTAATGTTGCTTGGTCACCAGCACCAAACTGTTGCGAAGAAACCATGTTACCTAAACCGCCAGGTGTAGAAGTTTGTACCACGGTAGCAGTATTATCAGTCCCTGATTGTGCCACCCCTGCCTCATTAGAATCTTCATTTTGAGTTACAGAAGCTTCATTATTATCACCTAATTGTGCAGTAACTGCGGTGTTCGCATTACCAGTCTGAACAACGGTAGCCATATTTGAGATAGAGAAATCTTGAGCAGTCGCTGCAATGTTATCGTTACCTGTTTGAGTAATGACTGCAGAAGTATCATCACTACCTGCACCTAACAAATGGTTGTCAGTTCGTTGCCCTATTAATGCATCATTACCTGAGCCAGTTTGATTAACAGTACCGACAGCAGCATTAGAAACAACTTGAACAATCGCAGCTCTATTAAAGCCAGAACCGCCACCATATTGGTTAATCGTTGCCACAGCATTATCTGATTGAGTATTTACTGCAGCTGCATAATCATCATTACCATACTGATTAATTGTTGAATTAGCTGTATCACCACTATCTTGAATAATACGACCCCAGTTATTATCACCCATTTGAGTAACAGTGGCTGCAGCATCAAGGCCGTTATTAAATCTTTGTTCAACTGTTGCTAAGTTACCAGCACCAACTGACGTAATTGTCGCTGTTGCAGAATCTGTTGCGTCATGCTGATAAACACTACCCATATTTTCAGAACCATCTTGGGTAATAAAAGCATGTGAATTAGTGGTATCAGCTTGTTCAATACTTGCAACACTGTCAGAGCCGTACTGCATAATAGTCGCATCATTATCCATGCTATTTACGACTTGCGTTACGGTTGCAGACTGGTTCGTCCCCATCTGCTCAACCCATGCTTCATTATCATCGCTAGATGCATTAACAGAAGATGCTAAAACCGCTGCCGAAACAAGTATTGCTAATTTTGAATATTTCATGTCGTCTTTCCCTTTACTGAATTAAATTAAAGATTTCCTTGGGTTACTTGGTAATTCTTAAAAGCACCCACCTGATGAAACGTTATATCGTGATTTGAGCCTAATTGGTTGATCTCAATATTGTTATAGAAACCAGCTTGGGTTACTTCAGCATTGTTGTAATCTCCTTCTTGATATAAATCGATAGAAGAACCAACCCCACCTTGCCCAACAAACGCTGTATTATTTGTCCCTATTTGCATTATTTGTAATTCTAAATAAGCACCAGTTTGTATTACTTCTGCGCTATTTTCTTGCCCTTGTTGCTGTACATTAAGAAAGTTGCTTTGACCAAATTGATTCACGTTTGCCACATTACCTTGCCCAGACTGACTTACAATCAAGTCATTAGACCAACCAAACTGCGTAATTGTTGCCTCGTTAAACCCATGGGACAATTCATCAATCTCACTGATATCTTGACCTGCAAAACTCGGAAATGATAAGCACAATCCAATAGCACTTAATACGGCCATTTGAAACATACGAAAATTCGCATTATATCCATTGCAGATTGAACACTTATTCAAGGTCATGCTTCCTGCCTCCTTGTTTTTCGATGTATATCAATTATGACTTGATATATGAACTTTTAAATCCGCCCCGAGTATTAAAGGGAGCTATACCAATAGGTTAAAAAAATTCTCAACCCCCACTTTAGTACTAGACTGACAAATAGCACTAATAGAGATAACAAACTGTTATTAAAGGCAAAAAAATTATTGAGTTACTTAAAGGGGATATTACGAAAGAATGAGGAAGAAACTATAGACGGCAAGAAGCATCAAACTCTATTGCATTCAAATAAGTCAACTTAGCAGTAAGTACATAACCCATATAAGCAGAGTTGCGCACGTACTTTGCCAGAACTTAATTGGGTTTCTTTGAATAAAAGGAATGAAGGTTTTAGAGTCGGTTTGACTGGGCGTAGTTAAGGCGTGAATGAACTCATTGGTGTCAACAAAACGTAATGATGGCTCAACTGATAAAGCCTTTTCTAATGCTTTATCCATCCACTCTGGCACCATAGGGTTGGTTTTATACACAGGCACATAGCATAATTTAACAAAATCATTTCGACTATGACACTTGGCTAATTGACCTTTAAAAGGTGGTTCACCCGCCAGCATTTCATAAGCTATGACTGCAAATGAAAATAAGTCTGCCCTACCATCTGATTGATAACCTAAGATCACTTCAGGCGAGGTATAGTCTGCGGTGCCAAGAATTTGATCGCGTTTAAGTGGTGTATTAATTTCAGCTATACCTTTTATATGGCAGGCGCCAAAATCAATAATTTTAACCACACCTTCACGAGTGATAAAGATATTGTCAGGTTTCAAATCTTGATGAAGGGTTTCTTTACGGTGAAAGGCACGAATACCAGTTTCAATTTGTTTTAATAACTGCAGCACATCTTCAACTGGGCCACGTTGATGCTGCACCATCCAATCGGCGAGGCTTAACCCTTGTAAATATTCAGTAAGATAATATAACGCTGACTTATTCAGGTGATGATCGACGACTTTCACCACATGCTGACTACTTATTCTGTGACCAATCCAACTTTCAAGCATAAAACGCTCAATATAAGCAGCATCATCAATATAATTAACCGATGGGGTTTTCATGCAGCGTTCTTCGCCCAGCTTATTTTGTACAATATACACCTGGCTTCGCTGACTTTGATGAAGCACCTTAGTGACTTCATAATCATCGAGCTTCATGCCAACCTCCATGGGTGGCGGAAATGGACGACTAGACAGTTTTTGGTATACATCATCGATAGCTTGGGTGGGCAATTGTTTTATGCTGATAAGTTGTGCACTTAAATTATCGCCACTGTCCAACTCATAAGCTTTATCGACTAGGTTTTGACAAAAGGTTTCACAGGCATCATCTGTTAATAAAGGGCTACTCTGTTGAAATTTTACTAAACTTTTTAATAATTCATGATCGGTCACCACATCATGAATTCCATCCGTGGTTAGCAAATATATGTCATCAAGTTCAATATTAAATTGTTTGTAATCCACCTCTAAATTGACATCCATCCCTAACGCACGGGTTAAGTAACTGGTAAATTCATTAACAGAAGTACTATGATCACGGCTAAGTTTAACAAGTTGACCTTGGCGAAAACGATAAATTCTTGAATCACCAGCATGTAACATGTGCGCCGAGCAAGATTTAAATACTAATGCGCTGAAGGTACAAACGTAACCTTTACGCGCATCACGATAGTCTTGACCTAACCCATAAAGCCAGCGATTTAATGCTGTTAAAACACGGGTACTGGAAGTCAATACGCTCCAAGACTCAGGTGTTGAATAGTAATCAGCGATAAAGTTAGACACACTAATAGCAGATGCCTTGGCACCACCTTCAGCCGCACTCACTCCATCGCTGATGACACTCACAATTCCTTTTGTCGTTAAGGTCAATCCCGTAGGTATTTTAATCCCAATTGCATCTTCGTTTTCTGGTTTACGGCCTTTGCTCGACACTTGTCCAGCAAACACTGCTAATGCGCCAGAGATGGGTAATTGTTCTTGTTTTTCTGGGCTAGTTTGAATCGACTTAGATGTAATTTTAGAGCGGCTAGCCTCATGTTTTGTCATAGCATCAGTTTTAGACTCTACATTTTGTTTAAGATTCAATTGCATCTCAATCCTTTAAAAGTCTAACACCGTAGAGTGAATACAATACGGTGTTAGCTGTTGGTATAAAAGCTTAAACACTAGGGCCGGTTCAATGCTTTATGATGATTAACCTAGCGCTTTAGTTAACACTGATTAATGTCACCTCACCTTTTTCATTCACTTCTGTCATATGACCTTTAGGTTCTGCCATAAAGAATAAAGTGATAAACCCAAGTACGGCGCTCACAGCAATCACATAGAAAAAGGTTGATGTGGGTACCATCGAATAAACGGTCAGAAAGAATACTGCACCAACATTACCATATGCGCCTGTCATACCCGCAATCTGGCCAGTTAAACGACGCTTAATCAAAGGAACTGCAGCAAATACCGCACCTTCGCCACCTTGTACAAAGAAAGAACAAGCCATAACTACCACAATTGCAACTGGTAATGACCAAGTGCCATCAATTTGCCCGACGGCAAAATAACCCACCGCTAAACCCGCAGTTAAAATTAATAAGGTATTCTTGCGACCAAACTTATCACTTAACCAACCACCGCCAGGACGAGACATTAAGTTCATAAAGGCATAGCTTGAAGCGACCATACCTGCTTGTGCCATACCCAAACCAAATGTTTCCGCAAAAAATAACGGCAACATAGACACCACTGCCAATTCAGAGCCAAATGTGGTGAAGTACAACACATTTAACACCGCTACTTGCTTAAATGGATAACGCTCAAATTCAGGCACTTCTTTAACAAAAATATCCTTGTTAACCTGATAAGTCTGATACAAATCGACAAAGAATACTCCTACCAACGCAGCATAAATAATGTTAGTGGTTTGCTCATCTAGCATACTGACGCCAGCAGGAGAAAGCTTCCAAGCAAGTAACGCAAGGGTTGCATACATAGGGATTTTCATGAAGATCAGTAAAGCAAAATCACCTTTACTGGTGACTTCCAAGCCACCCGCTTTTTTAGGCTTAAAATAAGTCGAACCTTTGGGTGTATCGGTGACATTAAAATAATAAACAAAAGCAAACACTAAACTCATCAAGCCTGTTAGGCCAATGGCATAGCGCCAACCATCTTCACCACCAAAAAATATGGCGATAGCAGGTAAAGTAAATGCAGCTGCTGCACTACCAAAATTACCCCAACCACCGTAAATGCCTTCAGCAGTGCCAAGCTCTTTCGCTGGGAACCATTCACTAACGATACGGATCCCAATCACAAAGCCCGCACCAATAAAACCAATTAAAAAACGCGCTAAAGCTAACTGCTCAAAGGTATCTGCTACAGCAAACATAAAACACGGTATCGAACACACACCCATTAACACTGAGTAAGTGAGCCTAGGGCCATATTTATCCGTCACCATACCAATGATAATTCGAGCTGGAATCGTTAACGCCACGTTTAAAATGAGCAGGGTCTTTATTTGTGATGTAGTCAGACCTAAGGTATCTGCAATCACACTGAGTAAAGGTGCAGCATTAAACCAAACCACAAAAGTGATAAAAAAAGCCATCCAGCTTAAATGCAGTGTTTTCATCTTGCCCGAAAACGAAAATAAGTTAAATTTTTCAGCACTCATATAAAGGCCCCTTATGACTTAGCCAAGATCAGAACTTGGCCAGCTTCTTTTTTAATTTCATAGGGAGAAGCCACTAACGCTTCATCTTCGATACAAATACCCGTTTCAAGGCTGTAATGTTGTTTATAAAGCGGTGATGCGACACATAACACCCCTTCCATATCACAAATTAATCCTCTCGCTAATAAGCTCACGCCAGTAGCAGGGTCAACATTATCAATGGCATATAAACCATGTTGACCTAAATCAAATATTGCGACGGCTTTTCCTGCAACCCAAGCTGCAACACCGGTTCCTTGAGGCAAAGTAGACTCATTACACACGTTTACCCAACTCATACTAATTCCTCCGCTACCGCTTGCTCGTTTTGTTCAGTGGTGATGTCTTTAATCGCAATATTTCCGGCACCTGAAGATTCAGGGCTTAACGGGAAACGTTGATCACGAACTCGTTCATATAAGTGTGTTTCACCATCAGGTTTAGCATCAGGGTTTACGAACTCATTAAAGCGAGATAAAAATTCTGGCTTTTCAAGACTGGTCTTCCATTCACACTGGTAGGTATCAGCAACATTATTCATTTGTGCATCAAGTTCTGCAGCAATGCCTAGGCTATCTTCAATTACGACTGACTGCAGGTATTCAAGACCACCTTCTAACGACTCCATCCAAACAGATGTACGTTGAAGCTTGTCTGCCGTTTTAATATAGAACATTAAAACGCGATCAATGTATTTAACTAAGGTTTCGGTATCTAAATCTGTAGCAAATAAATCACCATGGCGCGGGCGCATTCCGCCGTTACCCGCTACATACAAGTTCCAGCCTTTGTCTGTTGCAATCACACCGATATCTTTACTCTGCGCTTCGGCACATTCACGAGTACAACCCGAAACAGCAAACTTAATCTTATGAGGACTACGCAGGCCTTTATAACGATTCTCTAAATCAATCGCAGTACCTACTGAATCTTGAACACCATAGCGACACCATGTGCTTCCCACACAAGATTTAACCGTTCGCAATGATTTACCGTAGGCATGACCTGTCTCAAATCCTGCATCAATGAGCTTATGCCAAATAATCGGCAAGTCAGACAATTTTGCGCCAAACATATCAATACGTTGACCGCCAGTAATCTTAGTATATAAGTCAAATTCTTTTGCAACAGCGCCAATTGCAATCAAGCCATCTGGCGTGATTTCACCGCCCGCGACACGTGGCACAACGGAGTAAGTGCCGTCTTTTTGTAAGTTACCTAAATAGGCATCATTAGTGTCTTGAAGCTGCACATGACTGCTTTCTTGGTTTAATACATATTTGTTTTGTAATGAAGCAAAGATTGAAGCGGCAGCAGGCTTACAAAGGTCGCAACCAAAAGTAGTTTGCTGACCTGTTGGGGATTTTTTACCGTGCTTGGTAATTAAGGTATCAAAGTCAGTAATATTCTCTACCTGACATAAATGATAAAGCGACTGTCTATCATGCTCAAAATGTTCACAAATACCGGTGTTACATTCTACACCTTCAGCAATTAATGCTTGATCCATCACTTGTTTTACTAGCGCTGAACAACCACCACAACCTGACGCTGCACGTGTACAAGATTTAATTTCAGCAATGGTGTGATTGCCTTCTTTCACTGAATTAACAATGTCAGCTTTAGTCACTTGATGACAAGAACAGATGATTGATGTGTCTTTTAATTCAACAGCAGATTCATCACCTGTCATCAGTAATTCAACCGCATTACCTTCAATTTCATCTTGTGAAAGGTAACAATCTAATAGACGGTTATAATCGCTGTTGTCACCAACAAGCACAGCACCTTTTAAATACTTGCCAGTTTCGTCTAACCACAGCTTTTTATAAATCCCAGACTGATTATCTGACAGCTCAACAAACTGTGCATTTTCAAAGCCGCGACTTTCGCCAATTGCAGCAACATCCACACCCAGCAATTTAAGCTTGGTGCTCATGTCTGCGCCAGTAAATGTCGTCGTTGAATCTACCTCATTAGCACTGGCTGCAATATGTGACACTGCAACACGCGCCATTTGATAACCTGGTGCAACTAGGCCAAAAATACGATTCTGCCATAATGCACATTCGCCAATGGCGTATACATCTGGTGCAGAAGTTAAGCAGTTATCATCAATGGTAATACCGCCGCGCTCGCCCATGGCTAAACCACTTGAACGCGCTAATGCGTCCTGGGGGCGAATACCAGCTGAAAACACAATCATGTCGGTTTCAAGGAAAGTGTCATCATTAAATGTCATACGGTGCATGGCTGACTCGCCATCAACAATCGCCGTCGTCGCTTTTGAAGTATGAACAGAAACACCTAGCTCATTAATTTTACTTTTCAGTAAATCGCCAGCTTTGTCATTTAACTGTACAGGCATTAATTGCGGTGCAAACTCAACAACATGAGTGATCACACCCAATGCCATAAGGGCATTTGCGGCTTCTAACCCTAATAAACCACCACCTACAACCACACCCACTTTAGACTGGCTGGCTGCGGCTTCAATATCTTGTAAATCTTCAATGGTACGATAAACCACACATCGTTCACGATCATTACCGTTAATCGGCGGTACAAAAGGATATGAACCCGTTGCCAACACTAAGCTGTCATAAGTGCTTGTTACGCCATCTTCAGTAGTAAGGGTTTTATTTGCTGTATCAAGTGCTGTAATACGGGTTTCGAGGTGTAATTTTACGCCCCAATCTTGATAATCTTGCGCACTTGTCAACATCAGCTCATCAGCGCTGCCGGTTTCAAAATACTTAGATAACTGCACACGGTCATATGCTGGACGTGGCTCTTCACCAAAAACTTCAATATCAAATTGATTTTGTAAGCCTTGAGTGCATAACTGCTCAATAAAATGGTGCCCGACCATGCCATTTCCGATCACAACAAGTTTTGGTTTTACACTTGTCAGTTTCGTTGAATTCGACGTTCCTGTTGAATCAGCCATCGTAGGCTCCTTTTTTATTTTGAATTAAAAACAAAAAGGCGCCACTCTCTGAATAAACAGAGATGGCGCCTTTGCCTAAGATTCAAATTTTAAATTTTAAAAATATAAACTAAATAACATTCATGATGATAACGAATTCAAGTTCGAGTTATTCAGACGCCATTGCCTGCGGTAACACTCATCATGATTAAATTACTGATTACGCTTAACACTTTATGCTTTACCTAACTATTGCATTGACTACTGCATTGACTATGCCAATCAACAAATTAACTTAAGCTTCTGATTTTATGTGAAATATTAAAGCTTCCGGTTAACAACTTTACGCTTCTTTGTTCACCGCAGGAGCATTCGCACCAAATTGATGCATTTTCTTTGCCTCAAGTTGTTGCGCTGCAATAATGACTTGTTGTGCCATGTCAGCCAAACTGATGCTTTTACTCATTGCCTGTTTCTGAATTAATTCATGTGCTTGAGACTCAGAAAGCCCTTGTGTTTGTAAAAGTGACTTTGCTTTAGATAATTGCTTTAATCCAGTGCATTGCGCGTCAAGCAGTTTGACTTTCTCCAGCATATTAGAGGCACTGTTAAAACGAATTTTAGCGAGGCCAACTAAAGAGTTTAATCGCTTTGGGGTCATTTTTTCTGGCACAAAAGTGACTCGACCACATTTCAGTAGATTCTCGAGATGCGTTTCATCCCAAGAGTATGCATTGACAATGATCGGCAACGCAGTACTTGCCAGTAATCGTTCAATAAATACTTGCTGTAATGGTTGTAATGCCTCAGTGAAAAAAACCAAACATAAACCATTACCTTTCAAGGCTTGGCGCTCTAATTGACTCAATGATGTCATCTCGATACAAGGCTCTTCACTGCTCAGTTCAGACATGCAATCAATAAACAAATCTTCGTTTTTAAACGATGGATCACGATAAACTAAATTAACCATGGGCTAGCTCCTAACTTTCTGGTTAAACAACAAATTTGATAACGTTAAGTTCAGTTGCTTCATGTTCTTTGTTCACAAAAATTTGAATTAGCATTGAACGAGAACATAAACATTTCATCAGGCTGACTGAATGTATTTTTCAAAGAGTTACTATTGTTACGAAGCAGCCAATCTTTGTTCGCTCTTTTTATCGATTTATCAATAGTTAATGAAGGCGACAATAAGACATAAACCAATGCCATAGTTGCAGTTATACTGCTGATTGCTTGCTGTAACTGTAAGTCAGTCAAATCAGTTTCTTCAATGTCAGATCCGCGCCATAGTTGTGCAAGTAAGTAAGCAGGTAAATCAGACTGACCGACTTTTGCACCAACAAAAGCTTCGAGTTGAGTGGGTAATTCAAACTGAGTGCTTTGAGGTAAAAATGTTGAACCTTTAGCACTAAAACGAAGCATGCTCACTTGAGTCGCTACTCGAGGATTTATTTCGGTCTCACCCTGCAAGCCTTTAAAAATAACAATACTCGGTGGTTTACCTACTGCGCTAGGCAAGTGATTTTCAGCCAATAATGATGCTACTTGTTGGTGCTGTTTATCTAAACCTGGATGAAAATAACTGCGTAAACTGAACGGCGAATTGGTTGGGTTGATGCAGCGCACTGACATCTGGATCAAGCTGCGTAAACCTAATTCTTGATGCAAACGGCGACAATCATTTAATACCGGAACAATATCTGCGGAGTTAACGTATATGATCCCTGAACTAGCAAGATTGACTTTCGCTTGTTCGGCGGTAAAACAACGCGGGATATCTAATGCAGAAATAAACCCTTCAACATGTCGTCGGTGAGGCAATGATTGACTATCACCGTGTAAAATAATGGTTTGACCATTTTTGGCTAAGGTTTTAGCCGCTAACAATAACCAAGGTAATTGCTCTCTCTTACCTGCATAAACGGGCCAGTCAATATCGGCCTTAATCGATTGCCATTCTGCGGGTACTAACTTTTTAAGTCCGGCAGCGACACCCGCTAATTCTTCGATTGATTCACCACGAACCCGCATTAACATCATCGCTGCAGCCATTTGACTGCTTGAAACATCGCCTTTAGCAAATGCGGTTATCAGATGAGAAGCTTCAGCAAAATTTAAGCTGCGACTACCTTTGATGCCTTTACCCAATGTTTTAACTAATTTACGATGGTCAAAATCTTCAGATTCGAGCATTGCCTGTGTGTGTTGTTCAACCATTAACAACCTCTGCCATGTCATATCGGCCAAATGCATCTGCACTGCGATCAATATTATTAAGTAATTCAGTCAGCTCTTGCCCTACTGCAACCACTTCACCAATAATAATTAACGTCGGGCCACTGTCTTTAATTAAACTGGCTTTGTCAGCCATATTGCTCACGGTTGCAAACGTGACTAACTGATTAGGTCTGCCACCATTGGTAACAAATGCAACGGGTAATTCAGCTGGTGCATCGACGGCCATTAAGCCTTGCGAAATTGCAGTAGCTTGCTCTTTTCCCATATAAAATACGAGGGTCGATTCCGCAGCAAGTAATGCTTTCCATTGTGTGGGGGCTTGATGATTGCCTTCACTGATAAAGCGAGTTCCTGTCACCAAAGTAACCGAGCGTGCAGTACCTCGATAGGTTAATGGTATGCCAGTTGTTGATGCGCAACCTAAAGCCGCTGTCACCCCTGGAGTGAATCGACTGACAATGCTTTTTTTAGCAAGATATAACGACTCTTCAGCGCCGCGGCCAAAAATGTGTGGGTCGCCACCTTTTAAACGCACAACTTTTAATCCTTGCAGCGCAAGTTTTGCAAGTAAGGCATTAATATCATCCTGCTTGTAGCTAGGTTGGCCACAACGCTTTCCAACAAAGTGACGTTGGCAATCTGGTGACACTAAAGAAAGGATATCGCTACTGACTAAGCTGTCATAAACCAAAGCTTCAGCTTGCGATACAATACGCGCGGCTTTAATGGTCATGAGATCTAACTGTCCACAGCCTGCGCCTACAATTTCGACTTCGCCAGCGCCTAAGGTGTTAGCACTCGATTCGTTAACAGAAGTGATAGCTTGGTTAAAATTCACTAACTGATTAAATGAATGGCTCATCACGCCACCTCCTCTTGTGTTGATTTACGTTGCTTTTGTTTGCCGTCAGTATCTTGATTGCTCAGCGCTGCAGTTTCTAAACCCATATCTTCAAGGCCAATCAACCAAATATCACTGGCACATTGCACAACTTCACTGTGACAACTTCCGCACTGCTTACCGCAGCCAAGTGCAGATTGAGTCTCATTAAGCGCCGTATCAAAATCATCTTGGTTAATCGTTGCATTAGCTTCTGAGCTGCGTTTACTGAACACCATATTGTCGAGCTTTTGCAGCATTGCATCTTGAATCTTTGCTTCAGTTACGCCTGTACAAGCGCAAATTAATGGACTGTTACCTGCTTTAATTAACTGATGTAACTGCTGCATTAATCCTGTATCGACTTCTTTGCCAATTAACAAATGCATGGGTTCTAATGCCACCTCAACTTGAGTTTCACTTAATAATTTAAGTGATACCAGCAGGCCTTTATTGATGTTGAATTGAACATGAATAAGTTGCTGGCTAATTAAGCTAACCGTCCACTTTAGTGAATACGCAGTTGATTGGAATGCAAAACCTTGTTCTGCATCAGCAAACGCAATGTGGTAACACTCCCCAGTTGAAAGCGTATGCTGAACATTCCAACATGCACCTTTAAACGCTGGGTCATGCTTACCAAAAATAACCCCCTGTAAAGCTGTTTCAACTTTTGATATAGAGACGGTTTGACATTTAAATGCGGGTTGCTTTGAAACAGGATCGTAAGCACTGGATAATGCTTGATTCACGCCTAGGCCAATTGAAAACTGTGAAGACCAATGCATTGGCATAAAGGCGATTTCAGGTGCTTGGTTATCATCAGCTACTACCCTTGCTGAAGCATGTTTATTGCTGTCATTAAAACTGATTAAGTCACCTTCAGATAAGTTAAGCTCTTGAAGCTTAAGTGGATGTATTGCAATAAATGGCTCAGGAATGCTGGCGCGTAAACTGGCTATATGCCCCGTACGAGTCATGGTATGCCATTGGTCACGGCTACGACCACTATTCAGTTTAACCTGATGTTTACTGACAATTTCTGTAGATTGATTGTCATTGGTAGCGATAAATTGTGCTTTATTGCTGGCGGTTGAAAACGTCCCAGTTTGAAAGACCCTTTGATTGGATTGCCCAAGCTGTGATGGCGTTGATATAGGCCATTGGGTTGGCAATAATGCATCATACTGCGCATCGGTTAATTCGCTCATGCCAGTTAAATCAAATTGTTTTTCAGGAAAGCGAGCTTTGACTGTTTTTGATAATTGCGAAAATTCTTTAAATACAGCAGCACTATTGCTAAATTCAAATGCGCTTTCAAAACCCATTAATTTACCGACTTCAGCCAATGCCCACCAATCTGCTTTGGCTTCTCCTTTAGCTGGAATAAAGCCGCGCTGACGAGTAATCGTTCGTTCACTATTGGTGACTGTGCCACATTTTTCTGACCAACCTAACGCAGGAAGTAAAATATCAGCTTCCTTAGCCGTTGCTGCATCTTGCGTAATGTCAGATACCACCACAAAAGGACAAGTATCAAAAGCTTGTTTGATTTTTGCAGTATTAGGTAAAGATACTAATGGGTTTGTTCCCATAACCCATACCGCTTTAATTTTACCCTCTGCCATCGCATCAAAAAGCTCAACAGCGGTTAAGCCCTTTTCTGTTGCAATCACACTTTTGGTATTATTTACCTGCCAAAAGTCTGCGAGTAATTCACGTTCTGGAGCTGAAAAGCCCATATGACAAGCAAGTTGTGTGGCTAACCCGCCAACCTCACGTCCGCCCATTGCATTAGGTTGACCTGTGAGTGAAAAGAAACCACTACCAGGCTGGCCAATATGACCCAATGCCAAATGACAGTTAATCATCGCATTGGTGGTATCTGTTCCTGAAAGTGTTTGGTTAACTCCCTGACAGCTCGCTGTCATCACTTTATCGTTACCAATAAAGAGTTGGTAAAAATAAATAAGCTCACTACTTGTAAGGCCTAACTCTGTAGCGAGGTTGTCAATGTCATAACTGAGTTTGTCTTTTGACAAGTGCGCAAGAAGCTCATCAAACCCTTGTGTGTGGGCTTCGACATAATTTGAATCTGTCGCATCGTTATCCGCGATAAATTGCAATAAACCATTGAACAATTTGCAGTCTACACCTGGCGTAATTTGAAGATGTAAATCAGCTTGACTAGAGGTGGCTGTTTTCGCGGGATCGATAACCACAATTTTAGTGCCCCGCTGTTCGCGGGCTTTTATCATGCGTTGAAATAATACAGGATGAGTCCACGCACTATTAGCGCCAACTAACACAATCACATCGGCTAACTCAAAATCTTCATAACACCCTGGCACAACATCTTCGCCAAATGCACGCATGTGGCCACTCACTGCAGAAGACATACATAAACGGGAGTTAGTATCCACGTTTGCAGTTCCAATAAATCCTTTAGCGAGTTTATTGGCAACATAATAATCTTCAGTGAGTAGTTGTCCTGACAAATAAAATGCGACCGAACCAGGTCCGTGCTCAGCAATGGTTTGTGTAAATGTTTCAGCAATTGTGCTTAACGCTGAATCCCAGGAAGTCGGTTTACCCGATTTAAGTTTTGGGTAACGTAAGGTATTAGGTTGAACCAAGCTTTCAAGAAGGCGTTCGCCTTTAGCGCAAAGCTGACCTTTATTGGCAGGGTGAGCTTGATCGCCAAATAGTTCATCAACAGATTTTTGCGCCTCAGCAGCAGGTAAACCCATTTTATGCGAGCCTGAATTTAAAGAAACAGTAACGCCACAGCCTACTCCACAATAAGCACAACTCGATTGGATATTAGACATGCAACTTCCCTTTACTGACAAAATTTTATGTCAATAACATCGCAAAAGTTGTGCCAATTACTAAGGTTATGATTTAACAGTGGTTTAACAAAATGAAATCTAGGAAGTACCGAGAAGTGTGCAACTCAAGTGCATTATTTTGCACCAAACCTGCGCAAGCTATTGAAAACAAATGAGTTTAAATACCTCTTTAGGGGTAGTCAAATTCATAGCATTAGTCATATCTAGAGCAAAAAACCTCATCACAATAACCAGCTTAAGATTAATAGGCATAAAAAAACGCCAACATCTGTGGCGTTTTTTACACTATCTCGCATCGTTCTGTACAAGCGCTCTTATATAAGCAATATGCGTTGCCGATGTAAAATAGCAGTCGATTCATCTCATTTACTGAGCAGAACGTCCATCATCATGACAACTGTCACATGTTGGCACATCACCAACATTCATGTCATGAGGTGCGTGACAATCGGCACACATTAACATTCCATCATGTGGTGCGTGATTATCATCCATTTCAGCAAGTGTTCCGTGACAGCTTTGGCATTGTTCAAACTCATACTCACCATCAGCTGATGGTTCGCCGTCAGCATGACAGCTTTCACATCCACCCATTTCGGCGTGGAAATCTGCTAGATTTTCATCAGCAGCAAAAGCATTCGATGACAATGTTAATACAGCAAGAGCTGCTGCAAACAATGCGACAAGAATTTTATTGCTCACTATAGTACCCTCCATTTGTGATAATCGAGAAAGTAATCATCAAGTCACTTTTTCGATATCGGTTATCAGCACGACATTTATTTGCTCATTATAAACTTAGCTAACACTGGTTGATTTAGCAACAGCAACCGCAACCACTTAAACCTAACAACCAGCTCAACCCTTTAATATGCGTTACTTTATGTATCCGCAAGATTAAAGTGGTCATTATTCTACTCGTTCAAGCGCAAATTGAAAGCAATAAAAAAGGAGCCTTCAGGCTCCTTTTTTTAGATATATTAAGATATTAACTGTTTTTAAGCGCGCTAATACGCTTATCTAATGGCGGATGGCTCATTAGGAACTCAGCCATTGAACGTTTACCATTAATACCTAAGGCTGACATTTGTGCTGGCATAGCGCCTGCTTCTGGGCCTGTTTTTAAACGCTCTAATGCAGCAATCATTTTATGCTTACCAGCTAGTTTTGCAGCGCCTTCATCTGCCTTAAATTCACGAATACGTGAGAAGTAAGCCACGATCATTGATGCTAAAATACCAAATAACATGTCCATGACGAATACAACGGCCATATAAGCAAACATGCCTAGGCCTTCACCATCTTCACTGTTATTAGCAACAACGTTATTCACAATGCCAGCAACCACACGGGCAGCAAAAATAACAAACGTGTTCACAACACCTTGAATTAGCGTCAGTGTCACCATGTCACCGTTAGCTACGTGGCTAACTTCATGAGCAAGTACACCTTCGATCTCATCTTGAGACATACCGTAAAGTAAGCCTGAACTTACCGCGACTAATGCATTGTCTTTACTCGGGCCAGTAGCAAAAGCATTCATTTCCTGTGACTGGTAAATCGCCACTTCAGGCATTTTTATGCCAGCTTGCTCTGCTTGGCGAGCAACAGTTTCAACTAACCAGCGCTCAGTGTTATCACGTGGCGAAGTAATGACTTCACAACCCATGGTCTTTTTAGCCATCCATTTTGAAATAGCTAAACTGATGAATGCGCCGCCAAAACCGAACATCGCAGCAAAAATTAATAAACCGCTCATACTTGAAGTACTGACACCAAGTAGAGACATAACAATTGAAGCCACTAGCAAGATTGCTAAGTTAGTTCCAATCAATAACATAATACGTAACATTACAACTCCTATCTGGCACAAATGCCACTTTACACTTAAATAGCTTGAACCAATCAGTTCGCGTTAATCGCGGTACTGTTTACACTCTTTCGAATTTCTTATTCAAACAATTGAGGAACACTTAATGACATAATATGTCCTAAAAATCGTTTTTCAAGGGCAGGAAGTTAAAAATTGAAAATTAATTAACGACGATATAGAAAAATATCACAGCAAACCTTACCTAACCTGAATGTGTCGCTTGTTTGCCGCAGAGTCTAGGTAGCTAGCATTAATCTAATCTTAAAATTTACACCTAAGTCATTAGTTAAGTTATGGAAAGCGATTAATCTTTGTTAATATCGATATATACAAGAATAAAAAGTTAATAATTAACCAGTTAAGGATTTTTACATGGCTATGAATGCATTGATGTTAAGCAGCTCTTGTGAAGGCAATACCGATTATTTAGCCCATGCTATTGAGTACATCAAACCTTTGACAACCCATGCTAAAAAATGGGTCTTTATTCCCTATGCCGGCGTGAGTGTTAATTACGATCAATACCTTAGTATGGTCACAGAAGGCTTAGCTCCACTTAATATTAATGTGAGCAGCATTCATCAATACAGCGATCCTAAACAAGCCATAAAAGATGCTGATGGTATTTTAGTTGGTGGTGGTAATACTTTCCAATTATTAAACGAGCTATACCGCTACGACCTTATCCATTTAATCAATGAGCAAGTCTCAAATGGTAAACCTTATATTGGTTGGAGCGCAGGATCTAACATTACCGGCTTAAGTATTCGCACTACTAATGATATGCCGATTGTTGAACCAGCATCTTTTACTGGGCTCAAGTTATTGCCGTTCCAATTAAACCCTCATTACACTAATTACCAAGCCCCTGGTCATAATGGTGAAACGCGCGCGCAGCGTTTACTCGAGTTCACTCTGGTTGACCCGATTACCCCAGTGATTGGCATTCAGGAAGGCACAGCCCTTTGGCGCCGTGGTGATACCTTAACGCTTGTGGGTGATAAAGAGGCATACTTATTTCACGGCAAACAACAAGAAGTCGTTATTCCAGTTGGTAGTGATTTGAGCAGTTACCTTGATTAACATTAACAAGGATTGGAATAAAACAATAACAAGCATTTGATTCAAAAAGCCTAATCTAATTAAGCAAAAAGCCTTAAACTCAGTAAGAGTTTAAGGCTTTTTTCAATCAATAAACCGCAATAATTCTACGCTTTAGAAGGTGTAGTTCACTTTCACACTGAAATAACGACCAACTTGGGTAAAGCTGTCTTCTGGTGACCCCATATTGTCCATCAAGAACTTTGACTGACCAGCCACATCGGCATAATCAATGTATTCAGTATCAAATACGTTAAATACACCAGAACGTAATGTCCAGTTATCACTAAGTACCATGTTAGCTGTTATATCTAGTACCGCGTAACCAGCAGTATTATAAACTTCGTTGAAACCCATATCAGGCATGCCAGGTATAGGTTCGAAAATATTTAAATCAGTAGTACGATCCATATTGTCAGCAAAACGCACTGTTAAGCCAAAGTCCATTTCTTTATTTGCAAGGTATGTATAGTAATTTAACCCAACGTTACCTTTAAGCGGACTGACTGAATTTAAATAGTCACCGTTTTGATCTTCGCCGTGGGTATAAGCAATGTTACCCCACACTTCAATTTCATCAGTAATCCATTGACTAAATGATGCTTCAGCGCCATATAGTTTAACTTCATCCAAATTAACGTATCTATATTCGAGTGTGGGTTCTGGCCAAACTTTAAACCCAGCATTTTCCCACTCAATATAATCATTGGCTTGGGTGTAGAATGTGGTGAATTCGTAACGTGTATCGCCATGGTGACCACGAACCCCGAGCTCAATGGTGTGGCTTGATTCAGACTCTAAATCATAATTAGCAAGGATTTTTACTAATGGCATGCTGCCATCTTTAATTTCTAGTTCACCCCATTTTTGATCAGGTGTTGGCATTTTGTAGCCATAAGCGTACTGAGCATACACATTAACGTTTGGCGTCATGTGGTACACAAGGCCTAGCTTTGGCGACCAAAAACCATCGCTCATTTCTTCGAAATCAGCAGGATCTCGACCCGCTTCTTCAGCTTGGTTTTGATCTGGCGTGTTTTTAAAGTAGTCATAACGCAGGCCTAAAATCGCATTTAACTTGCCATCATAAAAAGTGATGTCATCTTGAATGAACGCACCAACTCGAAGGCTTTTAGTATCAGCGAATGAGAAAGTGTCTGTTTCAGAAGGCGACCAATTACCATTATCATCTTTAACTTGATAATCACGTGGACGACTCATTTCTGATTGCTCAACATCAACACCGTAAATGATATTGTGATCGTGACCCGTTAGCGATAATGATTTGCTGAAGGTACTGGCAAAACCAACACGATATTCGTCAAATTGGTAATCTCTGTGCTGGGTAATATCACGTGGGCCATTCAGCGCACCATCATAATAATCACGCTTTTCACTTTGGTCTGTTTTACCGTAATAAAGTACAAAATCTACATTGTCATGGATTACACGGTCTTTAGTAGAACGAAGACGCAATGACGTGTTTAAAGACTGAGTTTGACGGTCGTAATCAATCGAACTTGCTTTATCTAGATTATTTTCCCAGCGGTCTAACTGCTGGTTCATGTAATCGACTGTTAACTGCAGGTTAGTGTCATCATTAAAGTGATACTTACTTTTAAGTAAAAGGCTATCTGTGATCAAGTCACTATCAGGCAATGTTTCGGCATAGTTTTGCTGCTCTTCACCTTCACGGCGTTGGTATGAAACTAAGTTGTCAAAGTTACCTGCACTAAAAGCACTGGTAAATCCAGCGCTGTACTCATCATTCATGCCGGTATAGCCAGCATTCGCTGAGAAGTAATAGTCTTCACCACGTAAATAGTCATCAGCATCTTTAGATGTCATCACTAATACACCGCCAAGCGCGTCTGAACCATACATGGTCGATGCAGCAGCCTTTAACACTTCAACTTGTTTTAAGCCTTCAACTTCAGTTAAACCACGGCCAGTACCTTCAGCACCTGGGCCTAATGGTGAAGCATATTGGTTGTTAACGCGAACACCATCTTTCACCATCATCACACGGTTACCACCAATACCACGGATTGTCACCGAGCTTGGTTTACCAGCGCCGCCTTTAACATCAACTGCCGCTTCATTTCTGAATAACGTTGAAAAATCAGTGCTCATGTTACGTGCAATGGCTTCTTCATCAATCACAACGACAGAGCCCGCAACTTGATCAAGCGTTTGCTCAATACGTGAACCCGAAATAACAATCACTTCATGGAAGTTTGAGATAGATTGTTTAATCTCTTCTTGTGATACAACCTGTGACTCTGCCATTACTTGTGGCGCAAGCGCTGCGGCTACGGCGGCGCTAATTAATTTGATTGAAAGCTGCTTCATCATCGCGAACCTTAATTAAAGCTTAATAGGAATTAATCTCATCTTGAATGGCGCAGGAGTCTACCATGAAGAATATTTCACATCGGGATCACGATCCCAATATCAATTGTTTATAATGATTCCTATGCAAGATTCAGCTTGATACGCAAAACAAAAACACACTATTAACTCAAAACCCAATCAAAAAACCACTTTCGCAAACAAGAAGCCAACTTTTGCAAACAAGAAACCAACAAAACCTCATTTAAAACATGTAAGCAGCACAATGATTGCTTAACAGCATCAAGTCCGACTGCAACAACAAACCTAAATAATGAAAAAATTAAGTGCTGAACGAACGTCGAATCGAATTAATCTACGACCAACAAAGCAGACATTATCCCAACTATTAGATAGACGGACTGAACAATTTAAACTCAGCATTGATTGATAATAACCTTCAAGTACATACCGAAAATCCAAACCCTGTAACTTCCCTCAATCACTTATTTCATTGAGGAGCATAAACATGACCTAGCAATAAATAGACAAATAACATCTGAGATAGTTGACAAAATGACCAATTTAAAAATAACATAACATCATATGTTTATTTAGATGCAATGTTTAAGTGATTGGATAAATGAAAGGTCTCCAAGTGGCTATATATACAAAAATAAATCTCAAAGTCGTGATATCGATACTTTGGGGGTGCTGTTGTTTATCCTCTGTTGTTGTAGCAAATACCTTCGATTCTAGTATTAAACCTACAGGTTTAAATAAGAGCGATCTTAGCCAACCTAATGTTGTATTCATCGCAATTGATGATTTGAAAGCGGGATCAGGCGCAATTACTCCAAACATTGATGCAATAGCAAAGGGAGGAGTCCGATTTACTCAAGCATATGCACAGCAAGCAATATGCGGTCCTTCAAGAGCAAGTGTACTAACAGGAACGCGCCCTGATACCACAGGGGTAATTCATAACTACATTAAATTTCGTGATAAATATCCTGATATCATTACTTTGCCCCAGCACTTTAGTGCCCACGGATATAATACAAGTTACGTTGGTAAAATTTTTCATCATGGTGATAAAGATGACAAACTTTCTTGGAATTGGCCTGCGGTTCAAACCATTCCAAATCAAATAGCAAAACCTAGACGCTACGCATTGAGCATTAACCAACAGCAGCAAATAGCCAATAAAAAAATTATGAAACTGCGTTATGGCGAGCAAGCCAAGTTTGGGCTTGGAAGTGGACCAGCATTTGAAAAGGCAAAAGTTGCGGATACCGCATATAAAGACGGTTACAATGCTCAGTTAGCTATTTTGACTATTCAAGAATTAACAGAACAATCACATAAACCATTTTTTTTCGGCTTTGGTTTGAATAAACCACACCTTCCATGGGTTGCTCCACAAAAATATTGGGACTTATATCAAAATCATGATATTGAATTAACTACGCTAAGAGCGCCTCCGAAGAATGGCGCTAGCGTAGGACTGCACTCTTCCTTTGAGCTAAGAACTTTTTCTAACATCCCCAAAAAAGGTCCTATTAATGACACATTAGCTATTGAACTGAAACATGCTTACCTTGCATCGGTGAGTTACGTTGATGCACAAATAGGTAAGCTAATTAGAGCTTTAGAATCTCAAAACATCATGCAAAACACCATAATTGTCTTGTGGAGCGATCATGGATATCACATAGGTGAAATGGGAATTTGGGGTAAGGCCAGTAACTATGAAACAGCAACGCGTGTTCCGTTAATAATATCTACCCCTGAGACCAGAAAAAATCCGAAATCAGTCACTTCACAAGCATTAGTTGAATTAGTGGATCTTTATCCAACATTAACAGAGCTTGCAGGTTTTTCAGCCCCCGTTATCACCCAAGGAAAAAGTATGGTGCCTTTACTGGAAAACCCTAATCAAATTTGGAAACAAGCCGCTTTCAGCCAATTTCCAACACCTGCACTACGTGAATGGGGAGCATACCCTTTACGAAAAGGCATGCGAGAAACCTATTTCGGACCATTATTACAACAAGTAGAAACTCAAATTCAGCATCAATTCAAACACAACCAACATGCTACTAAAATAAATGAGTGGAATAGAGAGCTTTTTGAGCAATTCCTTATGGGGTATGCCATGCGTACCTCTCAATATCGCATTATCGCTTGGAAAGACCACAGAGATCCGCAGCTGAGTCCACTTTTTGTAGAAGTGTTTGATCATCATCAAGACCCTCATGAAACAGTCAATATTGCAGAGTTAAAACCAGATATAACAACAGCTCTGTTGGCTCAATTGAAGGAAACCTGGCCGAATAGCTCTGTCTCATCTATTGAACAAAATAAGGGACGCATCAATTCAGTAGATACTATTAATAAAGATCATTAAACAGCCTAGATAATCGCTTCTATTGTATTACACCTTTAACTAGCTGGTTTCACTGAGTGATTTTGAATTCAATTGTTAACAAGGAAGAACTAAAACATGAAAAGAAGAAGCTTTTTTAAAGCTGCAGCTCTAGCATCTGTATTTCCAGCAAGTGCTAGCCAAATGGCTATTGGTATCGGCTCTGCTGATAAAAATAAAAACTCAAATACAAATACACCACTCTCCGATGGGTCCAAAAGTCAATTCAATCAACAAGACCGCACTAAAGACAAATGGCTAAACTTAGGTACGAATAACAATACAGATTTAAATCGGCCCAGTCGAAATGTCAGCCTTAGTGCTGATATTGTTGTCATCGGCGGTGGCGCCGCTGGTATATGTGCAGCCGTCTCTGCAGCAAGATTAGGCTCTAAGGTGGTACTGGTACAAGATAGGCCTGTTTTAGGGGGCAATGCTTCAAGTGAAATGCGTGTGCACTTAAATGGCGTCAACCGTTTAAACTCAGGCCTTGCAGAGCGTGAAACTGGTATCATTGAAGAAATATTATTGCATAATCGTTTCGAAAACCCACAAGAATCATTTCCTGTTTGGGACCATGTTTTGTATGACTTTGTCATACGAGAACCTAACATTGAATTGATGTTAAACACCCAAGCTATAGCAAGTATCGTCAAGGATAACCAAATTCAGCAGGTTCGATGCTGGCAACTCACAACGGAAACTGAATATTTAATTAGCGCACAATATTTTATCGACTGCTCAGGCGATGGACTTATGGCCGCTACTGCTGGCGCAGAATATCGAACTGGACGTGAAGGAAAATCTGAGTTTAATGAACAATTTGCCCCAGATGTTGCAGATGGGTGGCAAATGGGCGCATCATTACTAATGTCTGCGAAAGACATGGGCCGTGAAACCCCCTACACCGCGCCTTCATGGGCGATCAAATTTGATGCTAAAAATGCCCATAAGCGCCGAAAATTTGCAGCTTACGATGAAGGTATTTGGTGGGTTGAAGTCGGTAGTGAATATGACATTGTTGGTGAGCAAGAGATTAATCGACACAAATTAATGGGTTACCTTCATGGTGTTTGGGATCATATTAAAAATTCTGGTCAATTCCCTGAATCAGCAAACCTCGCTCTAGATTGGGTGGGTTCATTGCCATCAAGGCGTGAATCTCGGCGCTTTATAGGAGACTATATACATAATGAACGAGACTTAATTGAACTACGACACTTTGAGGATGCTGTTGCATTTGGCGGTTGGGGAATTGATGAGCACAATCCAGGAGGTATGGATAACATCCACATGGCACCTACTATCTTTCATGCTCACTTTGATGAAGTCTACCAAATTCCTTTTAGAAGCTTATATTCACGAACAATAACTAACTTATTATTTGCAGGAAGAAACATCAGTCAAACTCATATCGCACTTGCCTCTTCTCGTATCATGGCAACTTGTGCCCTTATGGGCCAAGCTGTGGGTACCGCTGCAAATTTATGTCAAAAGTTGAACGTAAGCCCAAGGCAGTTAGGGAAGAGTCATATCAATGAATTACAAGAGCAATTATTACGTGATGATGTCTTTATTCCGAAAAGGCCAGCAAAAGCACCGAATGATCTAGCACGTAAAAGTACTTTATTTGCTTCAAGTACCTTGTCTGGAGATATCAGTCTCCTATTAAATGGCATTTCACGAGATATAGACAATAAAATCAATCACTGGCAATCTCGACATTTGCCAGCCAATATACAATTGGAATGGCCTAAGCCTGTTGGTATATCAACAGTTGAAATAAAATGTGACACCAATGTGAAACGCAATATCATGATGCGTAAAGATTCCAAGAATGACCAATACTTTAGTAATAGCGTGCCTGATGAAATGGTTAAAGATTTAAAGCTTCAAGCTAGAGTTAAAGGTCAATGGATTGATGTTGCTAGCATTAAACAAAATCGAACACGCTTAATTAAAGTCAACTTCCCATCCGTTAATGCTACAGCGTTAAAACTAGAGATACTATCAACATACGGTAAACCAACAGTAAAACTTTTTGAAATAAGAGCTTATAGCTAATGTCTATTTTAAGGCGAGTATCTATTTTATTGTTAACTATATTTTTAACGGCTTGTAGTAAACCTGAGCCGTTAATCAGTATTTCGGTAAACTTTACTCACCCAGGTAGCAAAACGAGCGTAGCGGAAAGTAACATATTATATGTCTCATCAGAATCAATTCGCAGCTCAGATTTGAGCAAAAGCTTTTCAGGCTTACCAGAAGAGTTAACTCGTAACTATTCGATGAATGTCATATCCGTTTTTTGCGGCGAAGATCTTTGCAAGACAGATCTTGTGACTTTACATTGGGATGCAATAGGTCAATTCACCCATTACACTATGGCCGATAACCTCAAACTGGAAAAAGGCCAAGCACAGGATTTTGAGCCGCAAGATTACGTAAAGTTAACAAGTATCTTATCGAATAAGCAATCAGGCTTAGCAGATTTAAAAGCCAGTGAACTGATCAATAAGACAAGTAGCGGGTCAGCGCCTACTGTCGGCGCAGATGCTGTTACAGGCGCTACTGTAGCCATTAACAAACAAGATTATATTGAAGGGGCAATTTGGACTTGTTATACACTTTGGCATTTTGCTCAAGGTGAACTAGTCAGCATTGTCGCCAATATTACAGGCAGTGAACTTAACCAGTTGGAACTGCTGAACTTACTCAAACATGAAAAAAATGAGTTACAGCAATTTGCCATTTCACAGCTAGCCTACCAGCAATATCAAGATAACAAAACAATCGCAGCAGTCACTGAATTTGCTTTAACAAACCAGTCAGGTTTTGAAAATGACATCATCGCGTTCTCCAAGAATTTAGCAATGCCGCAGTACCAGAAAATGGTTACAGAACTCACTTTATATGGCAGTCACTCTCTCAGATTGAGAATATTGCAATCTCTACTAGAATCAGAGGAAATAATTAAACTAAATAGCACGTTAATATTAGCATTAGCGAAACAAATATCCGCTTGGCAAGACCCACAATCTTTACATAGCTTTCTGCAGCTATTGCAGAAGCAAAATAATCAGAGTCCACAGCTGATTCAAGCATTGATTCCCTCATTACAACAAGCAGATTTTATCAGTGCAAGAAACGTGTATTATTATCTAATTAATCATGTGACTCATACTCAGCATCAACAAAAGTTGACTTTATTTCAGCAATTACATGCTGAGAAACTATAGTCATAAATCATACTTGCACTAAAAGCTTATTCCGCTAATCTTCCAAACTCAATCAAGAATGAATCATGCTAACTTTCGCTTCCAATAATTGCACTTGATTCAAGTTCACTTAAATTATGAACATCTAGCAATTCTTGTTCTGTTAACACACCACCGCCTAACGAGCGATAAAGGGTAATCATTGATAACAAGCGGTCACGCCTCACTTGGCTTAAGGTTAGCTCGGCATTGAATAAGCTTCGCTGAGCATCCATTAAATCTAGTGAGCTAGAAACACCATTTCGGTATCTCAGCATGGCTAAACGAGTATATTCCTTCGAAGCAGCGACTAAATCTTGCTGCGCCTCGATAGCGAGTTCTGAGCGCCTGAAACTATTCATCGCATCATTCACTTCAAAATAGGCACTTAGTACCGTACTGCGATAGGCAAGATTTGCCTGTTTATATTCTTGTTGCGCAATCTCGTATTGAGCTGAAATACTACCAGCATTAAATATAGGCGCAGTAATACCACCAAGCAGCGACCATGTTAGTCCTTGGCTATCAAAAATGCTGCTGAGGTCATCTGTTTCAGTGCCGTAACTGCCGCTAATGGTAAATTGTGGGAAAAATGCAGTCTTAGCCACACCCACATTCGCATTCGCTGCAATCAATGCTTGTTCCGCTGCTTTTACATCTGGCCGTTGAGATAACATTTGCGATGGCACGCCAACCACAAAGCTATTGGGAAATAACGTTATATCTTCAAGTAGCTCACCACCTGTTTTAGCTTCTAACGGATAATTAAATTCCCCAAGTAATATTTTTAGCTGGTTAGATTTGGCTTTCCTTTCAAAATCTAAATCTGGCAAGGTCACTTTCGCGCTTTGATATTCGACTTCAGCTTGGCGTACTTGTAAGCCTGAAATCACCCCGTTCTTTTTACGCAAACGCGATAAGTCACGCTCTTTTAAACGAATCTCAACGGTATTTAATGCAATTTGATAACGCTGTTCAATATCAAGCCACTCGTAATATCGACTAGCAACATCACTAATAAGACTAATTACCGCTAGATTTAACGCATCTTGTGCTGACAAAAAGTTTGCGTACTCAGCTTCACTTCGACGTCTATTGGCTCCCCAAATATCTAATTCCCACGAAACCGTGCCAGCAAGATTAAACTCATTACCATGCTCAGGATCTGTGCTAGTAATCGCACTATCAATAGCGCGCTCAGCGCCAGCTTCAAGCCCTAGTGATGGATATAGGGCAGCGCCTGTTACTGTAACCTTTGAACGAGCGGCAATTAAACGCGAACGAACTGATTCGAGATCTAAATTTTGCGATAACGCATGCGAGATAAGTATTTGTAAGTCTGGGTCTAAATAAAACGATTTCCATTTCGATAAACCAAGATTCGTCTGTGGCTCTTGGGCTAAATCATCGTGATACTGGGCAGGCAGCTCCATCTCAGGGCGTTGATAATCAGGCCCCATCGCACAGCTTGTTAGCAGTATGCTTAAACCAAGTGGAACAAAGGATCTAGCTGGTTTCTGAACAAGACCGTTTTGAACAAATATTTTTTGCACAAGTAATTTAAACACTGTCAGCCCCCTTTACATCAGTAAGCTTGTTAATGTGTTTATCTTCTGACACTTTAGACTTTAACCAACCTGCGGTGGTGACAAAAAATAGCGGCACCATCACAATACCGATACTGGTCGCAAATACCATTCCGCATAGGATTGGAATAGAAATACTTTGGCGACTGACAGCGCCCGGGCCTACTGATAACACCAGCGGTAACACGCCTAATATGAATGCCATCGAAGTCATTAAGATAGGTCTAAAACGCATGGTCGCGGCTTCTAATGCAGCATCCACTCGACTTTTACCTTCTTTATGAAGTTGATTAGCAAACTCAACAATTAAGATTGAATTTTTAGCCGCCATACCAATCAAGGCAATAAAGGCCACTTGGAAAAATAAGTTACTTTCCATGCCGCTTATCAAGGTGCCTAATGAAGCGCCTAACATCGCAATCGGTGCTATTAACAACACTGCTATAGGAATCGTCCAACTCTCATAAAGCGCGGCTAAAAATAAGAATACAAACACCATAGCCAACGATACGGCAATGCTGGTTTGGTTTGCTGATTGCACTTCCTGATAAGTAATACCTGTCCACTCGTAGCTGAACTCATTCGGTAGCATAGGTTTAGCCACCCGCTCAATGGCTTTAATTACATCACCCGATGCGTAGCCTTGTGCTGGCGTTGCGTTAACAGAGGCGCTACTGAACAAGTTATAATGGGTTACTGAAGCTGGTCCAACGGTGTAGTCATACTTAGCAAGCACACCAATAGGCACCATCGCACCAGTATTTGATCGAACGTAGTAATCTTTAATTTGTTCAGGGAATTGACGGTACTGCTCTTCAGCCTGCACTTTTACCCGATAAACACGGCCAAACAAATTAAAATCATTCACCGTTGAGGAGTCAGTAAAGGTTTTAATCGTGCTATAAATATCTGCGACATCCACTCCAATGGCCATAGCCTTAGCTTCATCTACAGTTAAATGAAGTTGCGGAATGGCACTTTGCAACGACAAACTTGCTGAGGCAATTTCAGGTTGTAACTTTAACGCTTCAACCAGTTCATCCGCCGTTTCCATTAGCCCTTTAAAGTTAGTCCCTGATGTATCTTGCAGTTCCATCTCAACACCTGAGCCATTTCCAAGCCCAGGCACAGCAGAAGGTAAATACAAATTAAATTCAGCTTCTAGCACCTTATGTAATGAAATACGGATGTCTTTCATCACTTTTTGTACTGTGGCATCACTTTCAGCCCTGTCCGCCCAAGGCTTTAAAATAACTTCAAATTGACCATTAGCCTGGTTAGAACCTGAGCGTTTATTTTCGCCCGCTAAGGTAAATGAATATGCAATTGCAGGATGGGATAACACATGAGCTTCAGCTTTTTTC
Source organism: Shewanella sp. 10N.286.52.E4 (assembly GCF_041468785.1). Lineage (NCBI taxonomy): Bacteria > Pseudomonadati > Pseudomonadota > Gammaproteobacteria > Alteromonadales > Shewanellaceae > Shewanella > Shewanella sp. 10N.286.52.E4. The sequence continues at coordinate 39,117 of NZ_JBFRJJ010000024.1, read as the reverse complement.
AGCACAGCTTGCGAGCGGTTAACCGTTGCACCATTTGGCAAGGTCATATCAATAAAGAATCGGCCTTGATCTTCATCAGGCATAAAGCTTGAGGGCAGCGACGACATAATGAAATAAACACCACCGACCATTAATGCAAACAAGAAATAACTGCGCTTTGCATGTTTTGTGGTCAGCGCGACTAGAGCACTGTATTTGCTGGTACTGATATCCAGTTTATCGTTCATCCATTTGAAAAAGCCGCTCGTGGCTTTATCACCCGGTTTTAGCAATAATGCACATAAGGCAGGCGACAGGGTTAACGCCACGACGGTTGAAATGAGCACTGCGACGGTAATCGCAACCGCAAACTCACGGTACATAATGCCAGTGATACCTGACAAAAATGACACTGGCACAAATACAGCGGCGAGCACTAAACTGGTAGCAACTAATGCTCCTGATAGCTCTTTCATTGCCACTTTTGTGGCTTCGACAGAAGACATACCATTTTCATTCATTAAGCGTTCAACATTTTCAACCACCACAATGGCATCATCAACTACGATACCAATCGCAAGCACTAATGCCAGTAAACTCACTGTGTTAATCGTAAAGCCAAACGCTAACATCGCTGCTAACGTACCAATCAAAGAAACAGGCACCGCAATAGCTGGAATCAATGTTGCGCGGACATTTTGTAAAAATAAAAACACCACTAGAATCACTAAAATCAGCGCTTCTACCAGTGTCTTAACCACTTCATCTATTGAGTTTTCGATAAACACAGATGCATCAAAAAAGACTTCCCAGTTCATGCCTTGGGGGAATTTTTCTGCCAGCTTTGCCATTTCTGCTTTTACGTTTTTTGTCACTTCTAACGCATTGGCACCCGGTAATAAGTACACCTGTAAAATGGTCGCATTAGCGCCATTTAACTGCGATTGTAATGTGTAAGATGAGGAGCCTAATTCGATTTGAGCAATATCACGTAAACGGATAATTGAACCATCGTTATTTGCTCGCACAATGATTTCTTTAAATTGCGGCACACTGCTCATACGACCTGCCGCAGTAATCGGCAATGTCATGCTAAGTGAGTCACTGTTAGGTTGTGAGCCAATAGAGCCAGCTGGTGATTCTTTATTTTGCGCTTTGATTGCACTTATCACATCGGCAGTTGTTAAACTGTAGCCTGCCATCATGTCAGGCCTTAGCCATACTCGCATTGAGTAACTTCTTGCACCTGTGTTTCTCACTCGGCCAACACCTGGGATCCGCTTCAGTGCTGATTCAATATTAATGGTGCCGTAGTTACTGAGATAAATTTCATCAAAGCGTTCATCACTTGACGTTAGTGCAAGCTTTAATAGCTCAACTGAAGCTTCTTTAGAAACCGAAACACCTTCGGTTTGTACGTCAATCGGCAAACTTCCTGTAGCTTGTTGCGTTGAGTTTTGTACATCAACAGCTGCAAGGTCGGGATTAGTCCCCACGTCAAAAGTAATGGTGACATTGGCACTACCTGAGTTGGTGCTTTTTGAACTCATGTAAATCATATTCGGCAAGCCGTTTAGCTCTTGTTCAAGCGGCGTTGCGACAGATTCTGCTGCAGTGGTTGATGTTGCTCCGGGGTATGACGCTGATACTTTGACTTGCGGCGGCGTAATGTAGGGATACTGATCAATTGGTAGCTGAAACATGGCAATAAGCCCAAGTAACACGATAACAATTGAAATCACGCAAGCATAAACAGGTCGATTAACAAAGAACTGAGCCATCAGTTTTGCTCCTGCTCTTGTTCTAACTCCTGCAGCTTAAGCGCCTGTTCTTTAAGAATCACATCTTCTTTCTTATGATATTCCTCTGCTGTTAATGGCTCAGCTAATTGACCATGGCGAACACGGTGCATGCCTTCAACAATCACTAACTCCCCTGCTTTTAAGCCACTTTTAACCACAACGCCCATTTCGCCTTGATGCTCAATGACAATAAATCGACGTTCCACTTTATTGTCTGGTAGGACGACCATCACGTAGACACCGCCCTGCTCCACTTGCGTGGCTTTTTGAGGGATGACGATGGCATTATTCACTTCATTGAGTTTAATGCGCACATTAGTATATTGGCCCGGAAGCAACTCTCTATCAGGGTTGGGTAATTCGGCTCTGACTTGGAATGTACCGGTTTCTGGGTTGACTGAAGGATCAGTAAAACCAACATCGCCTAAAAAACGGTATTGACTATTATCAGGCAGTGTAATTCTCACAAAACCCTCAACTGCTTTACCTTCAGCTTCTGCTTCTTGCTGTGCAGAATAACTGGTCATACGACGGCGAGCATTAAGGTAATCCAGCGCCGACATATTAAACGTCACATAAATTGGATTGACTTGTTTTACGCGAGTCAATAATGACTGGCCGCTGCTACCGACTAACGCGCCAATATCCACTTCAGAACGACTAACAAGCCCAGATATTGGCGAGCGGATTTCGGTATAACTGAGTTCAAGTTCAGCTTCTTCTAATTCAGCTTTACTGGCTGCTAAACTTGATCTTGCTTGTGACAATATCGATATCGCATTATCAAAATCTAGCTGACTGGTGGCATCTTGCTCATAAAGAGGCTTTAACCGCTCAACATCACGTTTAGATTTATCTAGCACTGATTGTTGCGACTCAACATTAGCTTTTAATCTATTAACCACAGCAAGATAAGGTCTATTATCGATGGAATATAACAGCGCACCTTCTTTCACAGCGCTGCCTTCAATGAAGCTTTTTCCTTCTACAAAACCGTCAACACGAGCTCTAACCTCGACATCTAAAGAAGCTTTCGTTACCCCGACATAATTACCATATAAAGGCACAGTCGCGGTATTCACTTGCTCTACTACCACTAATTTAGGGGTTATTTGAGGAGCTGGCTTTTCACAGCCCGATAAAGATGCTGCTGTAATAATAACTGCGAGTGAAAATGTTGGAGGAGTGAAAAACGATGCCATAGCTATCCCTAAATCCTTGATGGTGAGTGCTAATCCATTACTTGCTTTTTGTCCATAAAAACACAATAAAACAGCAAGAGGTTACAGTTACACTTTTATAACAGTGTAAGTTCAATTATCTAACACATCAAGGAATGGATAGGATTAGTTTTTACAGCAAGCACAGGTAGTTAGCGACTTTGTCTACAATGGAAGAATAAAATAATGCTACTGGCTAGAAACATCATTTATCCAAGGTAAATATGCTTAAGCCGTAGAGTTAGTTAGCGCAATGAAGTTTATTATAATAGGTTCGCAGTTGAGGCATATTCTCAAAACAAAACGACTAGTTCAGTTCAGTCGAGTCACGTCAGTTTTATCGTCTCTGGCACTTTCGTGAAAGATGTCGCCTAAATACCGAGCAAGCTCATGTTCTGATAATTCACTCGGGATCACAACATCATATACCCGAGTGCGTAACCCAGTATTTGAGTCTATAAATAAATGCCATTCATTGTCTATTCTTTTAACTGACATAGCTTTTCCAAACACATCAAACTTTAACAACATACGTTCTCCTCTAATGTTTTTAAAACATCTCAACAAACAACTGGAGATGATAACTGAATTACATCACTTTAAAATCTCGTTAATGATGAATATTACTTACATAAAAAATCTTTGAACAATCGTTCCATTTCAACTTTATCGATAAGTTTTGCACACTCATTAAAGTCAACATGTACTGGTCTACAAAATAAGAACAAAAAATGCCGCTATCAATAAGCGGCATTTTTAACACATTGTTTAAAAAATTAATTTACAACTGCAACTTGATTAGCCTTATTGCACAGTTGCTTCAGCAGAACCAGAGTAAGTCGTACTGAGATCGTAACCCACAGCATAACTTTCGAAGTCCTCAGATAAAACCGACGTATCTGTTGCATCATCAATCAGGATATCATCAGCGAGTAATTCTTTTGATGATTCTTTATCCGAGGTACCAATACGGACTTGGTACGTTTCTGTTGCTGTCCCCGTTTTAATTGCAACATAAGGACCAAAGAACGTAGAACCACCATCAATTGACACTGAATAACCTGTCGCAGTCCACTCAATAACTACATCAATATCAGTACCATCAGTATAGGTTAAGTCTCCAATAGTTTGTTGCTTTTTATCTGCATCGCGATATTGAACAACGCCATCATTACTAAAGGCAACTTCACCCGTTAAGTTACTTGAAGAAGCAGAGCCACCGTAAATACTAATGTAAACGGTATTGCTTTCACCAACACCTGTTGTAGGAGTAAAGCCATCAATAGCTTGTCGCTTAATGGTTGCAGAAATAGAGCCTTCAGCAAGTGGGGCCGTTGTTAAACGTAATTCAGCATCAGCATCTGTTGTTGTATCAGCCATTCTAGCGACATTATTATCTCCAGTAGCAACAACAACTGTACCTGTAATTGTGATAGTAAATTCAGCGGTAGTGCCATCAACTGATTCAATGGTAAAGGTATCAATTTCACTTTCACCCACAACAAGCGCAGCAATAGTGGGATCCGTGGTATCAAGGGTATAAGTCCATGAACCATCATCTAAAATTTCTAATGTACCGTACATACCCGTTAAGGTTGACTGAACAATAGAATCTTCGCCAACATCTGGGTCAAGTATACTTACAGCGCCTGTTAACGTTGCCTCATCAGCCGCAATTCTTCCTACTAAATCAAAAAATGCCGCTGGCGTATTTTCTACTGTGCCGTCACCAGCATCAAATACGATAACTTCTGAGTAAATAGCTACGCCATACTTGCTGCCTGTACCATCTAAAGTTTCGCCTGCATCATAAACTTCAAAGTCATCTGAAAATATACTAGTTGTGCCAGCGGTATCAGAGAAGACCTCGATGTTATCAACATAAAAAGAACCAAAAGGAATCGTTCTATCATTATCACCGAATCTAAATTGGATAGCTTTCACACCATCAGCGAACCACTGGTCTAAGCCAGTATAATCAGAGTCAACAACCGCTGCAGTAGAGAAAGAACCGCCACCAATCACTTCACCATCAATAGTCACGGTGATTTGTTCCGTTTCGTCTAAGTCCCATGTGATTTCTACATCATAAAACTGGTCTTCAACAAATGGTGCAGTGATTAAATTTCCAGGGTAAGCGTCACTGTCAGTATTTCGAACAAAGAAACGTGGATCAATTATAGTGCCGTCGTCTCCAGTTTGAGTTCCTTGAATACGTAAATCCATTAACGCTTCACTAGAACTACCAGAAGAACCATAAAGCGTAATATAAGCATCTTTAATATTTCCATCACTACCAAGCGCAACCTCTTTAGTGAAAGAAGCACTTAGTTTACCTTGACGAAGGTTATCAACGCTAAATCTAAGCTCACCCGTATCGCCGCCTGTATCGCTTATTTTTACAACCTGAGTAAGCGAAGCTACACGAATATCAATGTAAGCAGTGGTACCGTCAATAGAAGCGATAGTGATTGAATCTCTTACAGAATTACCTAACTCAAGGCTAGCCACTGTTTCGTTTGCAATATTAACTGTATACGACCAGCTACCGTTAGCGCTGATACTAAATGTACCATAATCAAGTGCTACATCAGTTTGCGCAACAAAAGCTTCTTCTTGAAAGTTTGGATCAATAATGGTTAATGAACCAGTTAATGGATCCGTAGTAGTATGTTGAACAGTACCACCCAATTCTCCTTCGATGATTGCAGCAACAGGGTCATTGTTATAACCCACAGACGCGCCAATGACGTCAAGTAACGCCTCATCAACAGAACTAGCGACTTGTGAAGTCGTTTGCAAATTAATTTGTGCTGTCTCAAGTGTCACTAAAGACTCTTCAGAAAAAGAACCATCAGCGACGTCACTTGCAAGATCTTGCATAACGGTAGATAAATCTGCGTCTGCGTTGTCTGCATCAACTTGTGATAGTAGCGCTAGCACAGAACCATATCTATCAGCATCTTCAGCACCATCAGCGCCAAGTTCAACAGTACCAACTAAAGTAGGAAGCACTTCTGTTGTATCAAAACGAATACCAAAACGAGCATTAATTATTTTAGCTTCGTCAGCAAACTGGTTTAAATCACTACCCGCGTTTTGAACGGCCATTTCGGTTAAAGGAGAAACAACATAGGTAGGTGGTGGTAGTATAGTTTCCACACCATTTTCATCAGTCTGAACAATATTTTCAACTACATTCACTACAGATCTTAGTTGAGGAGCATCTAAGGTTAAACCTGTTGATTCATCTGCATAAGTACCGCCAGTACATGTAATTAAACCTGTACCTTCGAAGTGTACGTCGCTAAATGTAACACCACCTGAAACATCAGAGGTTGCAGCAGCTTGTGCAGGAAGAACCGCAGCACCACTATCATCAACTTCAAATATGTCACAAGTTGCACCATCAATAGGGCCCTTAATAATGCTAGCAGAAACATTTAAGGTTGGATTGATAGTAGGTGTAGATGCACCAACACCTTCGGTAAAACCTGCCTCATCAGTATAATTAGCAGAAACAGAAATGACTGAACCTTCATCGGCTTCAGTAATGGTGATGGATGTACCAATAACACCTGTTGACCATACGTAAGTAAGTGTATCAGCTATAATTCCGTCAGCATCAGTAGCTGCTGCAGAGATTGTTTCGCCAGCGATAAAATTGCTTCCGGTTATTGCTATACTACCGCGAGTATTTCCATCTAGTTCAGCACCGTCATCACCGCCACAACCTAATAGACCTGTCGCAATGATGAGCGGTATAAAGGATTTATTATTCATTTTTATGACTCCAAAAAAGATTCTTTTTCCAAATTTAGCTTGTTTTATTTAAGTACTAGACTTGGCTAGTACTTAAAGCTGACACCTGCAAACAGGCGAGGACCGTAATCACTTACTTGACCTAAGTTACCTTGGGTATAGAAGTCATCACTGCGAGGCTCACTGAACAAGTTAATTGCTGAAACTTTAATACGAACGTGTTGATTGATTTTGTAAGCAGCACGAGCTTCCCAAATACCTGCCTCATCAACATAACGCAGTCTTGTGCCGTTAGAAGTGTATGGTTGGAAGTATTCACTACGATACTTGTAGATAAGAGCAGTATCAAAACCGCCTATTTGATAGTAAATCTGTCCATTGAATACATGTTCAGAAAACCCAGGTACTGAGGCAGGAGGAACAATACCTACGGTATCCTGAATAGCAACACCATCTAAATCAGTAGTAAAGGTACTACCGTAGTTACTATCTTCAAACTCATAGGTTGTATCTGCATAGTTATAACCAAGCTTCACACCAATGCCTAAGTCCCAACGATAGGAGAATGTCGCTTCAAAACCATAAAGGTCACTATTTTCGTCAGTAGTGACTGAATTAGTAATAGGTAAAGAAACTTCCACACCGTCAACGATAAAATTCTCTAACTGTGTTTGCTGTTGGTAACCGCCATTGAATTGCTTGTAGTAAACACCTAACGCTACCATAGAGTCATCGCTTGGATACCATTCAAAAGCAGCGTCATAGTTCCATGACATTAATGGTTGAAGATCAGGATTACCTGAACCATTAACACCAACCAACAAATCTTCAACTGATTCAGGGTCATCCGAGTCATCGGTTACGAATGTGCGGCTATAACCTAGATCAGATGGATCTGCACGTGACATACCTCGGTAAATACCGGCCCTTAGGAGAATATCGTCACTATAATCAACGACTAAGTTAAAGCTTGGTAGTACTTCAGTGTAATCACCACCACCAACAATCTTTTCAATACTTCCGTCTGGTACTAATTCGACGATACCTGTCGCCGGATCAGTGACAACGTCGAAACCTTCTCTAAAGCCAATAGAGGTAATGTCAGAGTTCACTACACGAACACCAAAGTTACCACGAATAAATTTACCAAACATTTCAGTGTCGTAATTAAGCATGGCGTAAGCAGAGATAGTTTCTTCTGTTACGTCAATAGTACCCGCATTCTCGTATGTAACCTCTGGGTATGCGAATTCGCCGCCTTGTGATGCTGCTACTGCTTGAGAGAAACACTCGTTATTGTAAGTTGCCCACGAAGCGCCTGTACCGCTTTCTACAACATTACCTGAACTGTCAACATGGGTGATAATATCACCGTCAGAAACACTAGATAAAAAATCAGTCTCAGGGAAGGCTATTTGGCAACCTTCAAGTACGTCGATGGCCGATGTTGCAGATTCATCTAAATTAAATGTAGTTCTTGAGCCATTACCGTTCGTGCCACCAAATTGAACAAATGTTAGCTCAGAAACGCGAACGCCAGCTTGAACGCTACTGAAAAAATCACCGTCTAGAATATAATCAATATCAAGGCGTGCACCCATAATTTCGTTGTCGCGGACATTTTCTCTGTCGATACGAGTACGAAGGCTGTCAGTAAAATTGGAAATATCAGTCACATCAAAATCAGTAACTGTGAAATGAGGAATATGTTCACCTAAATCCCAAGAAAAGAAAGGACGAGAGCTCGTTCTTCCTCGGTTTGTTATTTGTAGTTCTTCACGGCTAGTTTTAGAATAGCCAAGGTCAAGACTAATCTTTAGATCATCAGAGAAAAAATGTTCAACGTTCAAGCCATATCCACGATAATTTTCTTCACGCGAAAATTGCTCGCCCGCAGATTCGATACGTTCTTCACCTTCCCAATGTAGAATACCGCCAACATCGTTTGTGATCAGATTTTGTCCCGTTACACCCGGTGTAACGCGCTTTTGTAAGAAAATTAAATCATGACGCGCTTCTGCTTGGGTACGATCTGAAATTTGCGCGTCAAAATTGATATCCCATTTATTTGAGGGTTGGTATTGTAGAGCAAAGAATAAAGCATCTCTTTCATCAGATGTTTCATTTTGACGGAAGCTTCGGCTTGAGCCAGTCCATGCGTATTCTCTGCCATCATCTACTGCAAGACCGGTTTCTGGATCAATTTCATTATTATAACCTTGGTTATTCGAGCCAACAATTTCATCTTCACAATCGCCCGCTTCACTGCGGAAAAAGCCAGTATTGGTATCGGTTGGATCATTCAAACATGCCCACAAAGATGAACCCGTTGGGCTTGAGCTTCTATATTCAGCTTCTGGCTGGCTAATATCTTGACGCTGAAAACCCACACTTAAACCAAATGCTTGGCCGTTATCTAACTCAAATTGATCAACATAACTTAGTGTTCCACGGTAGCCCAAATCATCTTGAAGTGAATTGTCAACGTTTGCTTGGTCTGGGTTGTAGTTAGCTTTTACTTCAGCCTGAAAACGTTGCTTACCAAAATCTAAAGGCTTAAGTGTCTCCAGGGTAATAACACCGGCAACACCACCTTCAATCATGGAAGCGTCTTGTGTTTTATAAATAGCTACTTTCTGCATCAACTCTGATGGGAACTGAGAAAAGTTAACTGAACGGTCACCACTACCATTGGTCGCTTCACGGCCATTGATGTTAGTGGCACTTAAGAATGGGCCTAAACCACGAATACTGATTTCAGTAGCACCACCATTTTCACGGTGAGATGATGCACCCGTTAATGTTTCTAGCGCCTCACCAATTGAAAGTGCAGGTAAATCACCAATATCTGAAGCAGATAAACCGTCAACAACCGTGGTAGATTCACGCTTTATTGCAATTTGGTCTTGAATTGTTCTACGTGTACCAGTAACTACAACAACTTCTATATCATCATCAACTTTATCTAGATTTTCAGTTTCTGCTTCTTGTGCTATTGCCGAAAATGCAAAAGAACTGGTTAAAGAAGTAAATGCAGCAAGCTTCATCCATTTTGCTATAGGTGAAAGCTTGAACTTCCCTATTTTATGGATGGGTTTTGTTTTTTTACTTATTTTCGTCGACATACCGTACTTCCCCTTAGTATTTTAATAAGCATGTTAATGCCATATATTGGTATATTTTTTATTGCTAGCAGGTTACTGCCATTAAAGTCTTATATTTATTATTGCAAGCAGATTACTGCCATTAAATTCTTATATTTATTATTGCAATCAGGTTACTGCTATTAAATTCTTATATTTAAATTAGAGTTATATTAATTTCAACAGACGAACCCCAAACAAAGGTTTTAACCTATTAATTTAAATAAAAATATAACCAATAATTGTAGTTACGAATTACGAGTTACGAATTTTAAATTGATGTGTTAAATGCGCTAAAACTTATAACCTTTATGCATGTTGTGGATATGATAAAAAGTGGCTTGCACATAATCGCCTTCGGCGCCGCCATTGTTTTGGTTATAAACACCCGCTTTAAAGTACATATACTGGTTACTAGCACTGTAACCACTATCTTTCATATCGTAGTACTTAGTAATATTAGGCTTACCTTCCCTGATTATAGTGACGAACAACACTTCATCTTCGACGGAAATTTTATAAGAGAATTTTTCGTTTAAGGCGATTCCGTCATCAGGGTCTGACAAAGTATGTGAACGTGAGCCAATCATATTTATCCAAATATCATCACCATCATTTATTTCATGGGCAAAATAAATAGCCCCTTTCGAGTTGGCTGGTAATTTTCGATAATATAAACGAATAGGTTCGTCATCCGTCGCGTGAATTTGCCCGATGACCACGCGTCCAACCTTTTTTTTATCACCTGTGGTAGATACTCGGTTTATTGCCAACGTCCCTTCCAAACTGCCTTCAACACCCCCAGACTTAGCTTTCGCCGAACCATGCGCATTGCTGAAAACCCAGTTATTTTTAGTCAGGCCACGAGTTTTTATTCTGCTATTACCTCTACGTAGCATTTCGCGTAGTTCGGTTCTCGCATATTTTGTATTTTTTGAGGTCTTGGCACCTACGTTTGGGCAAGCGAATACCAAACCACCATCATCTGCTGTATAAAAAAATGGCTTTAAGTTAAAGCCTTTACCTAATGATTTCTCATAGACGGTATCAGCTTTTTTATCTTTGTTGAGATCGGTTGGCAACGTTAACGACCAATCGAGTAAGTCAAAATTTTCACCTGGCTTTTTAAGCGGATCGAGTTTTGACAAATCCCCCAGTAAAACACCTTCAGCAAGACTAGTGTGTGACTTAGGAATAAGCGTATTCTCCTCAATCTCCTGAGCATTGAGTGATGCGCTAAAAACAGTTAAAGCAAAAACTAGCACAGCGAAAACGTCACACATTTTCTTTTGAATATGTCGGTAAGATTTATATGTGTTGATATTGGAATCCTTTATAATTTACGATCTCTTTGTTGAATATGATCGTGTATTGTTCGGCTTAACTATTTTCATAGCTTACTTAGAATACCTATATGCGCAGCATGAAGTGACGCACCTACACATGAACTTAACTAACCCTGAAAAACGTAATAAAAATAGGTAAGACTTTGCTTCTAATTAACACCAAAATTTATCTAATTTCGTTTTAAAAATAAGCAGAACTCTTTGTTGTATATGATCAAAGAGCTATGATTAATTGTTACGCACAGAATCACACGCAATCCACCTAAAACACTCATATACTTAACAACTTGTTTACACCTGTAACTTTGTGTTAAACAAAATATAACCAACACAACATATCATTGTCAACCAAAATAGTGCCACAAGCATTACCAAAAACCAGAATTGGTAGTAACAAGGGATTAAAAAAGACTAGCGCATTGGCTTGACACATTTTTCACAAAATAAAAAGAACATGATAAACAGAAACTTATAGGAGGAACGAGCTGTTATTGTTGAATGGTTTTTATATTCACTACCAATGGATATGACAACATTACCAAATAACAGAACAAAGTTAGTCAGTGACTCAGCGGTATCCCAAATTTACAAAGGTTTATTACCAATTATTCATATAGGTATTACCAATAAATAGTGTAATGAGATTACAGTTCAGAACTAATATGCAGATTATAAGCTGTACGATAATTCGTATTGATTGTGATTTATCATTAATGATCTTGTTGAACGAAGCTGCGCTGTCAGGCGCATTAGTGCTTATTTCGATGCATGTCCTGATAACCTTTCAATCGATGATTTGAAGCGCTACTTTGCCAGTTTGATTGCCTTACATTCGTGGAGCACCGTGAAACTTGACCGTAATGGGTTGCACAATCACTTGTAAATAGGTCTATCGATATGTCCTTGACCAGCACTGGCAGTGGCTTAATATTGTTAAGCCGCCACAAGTCCATAGACTGCCTGATATTCTTACGCCCACAGAAGTCTCTATCGTTATTAGTCTTACTCATAAGCTGCGATATCAAGTGTGTTTTCACACCTTATACAGTATGGGATTGCGCCTCGGTGAGGCTATTTCACTTCAGGTTGGTGACATCGATTCACAGGTGATGCAGGTGCACATTCGTAACGCCAAAGGTGGGCATGATATAAGGACCGTACAAGAACTACTTGGCCATAATGATGTAAAAACAACCCAAATATATACCCATGTTGCAGGCTTACACCAAACAGGTGTTTTAAGCCCTATGGATATAAAGTAATAAATGTAAAAAGTGATTAACTTTGAATGCGATTTACTTTTAATGCGCTAGGGCCTGTTGATCTTTCGAGGTTATTTTTGCAGCGAATTGTTGGTCATTTGTACAAGGCAGAGACTTTGTGGTGTAGTTATTCTACATAAAAAGTTGATAACGCAGTAAAAAGGACCAACAAACGCTGCCCGAAGGGTTCGACTAAAAGCGTTTTACTCTTTGTTGAATGCATCTTTGTGAATAAAAGGTGCTTAGATGACTAGGCATCAATTCATTCGCCTCGATTAAAACGCTTTTATTTCGAACAAAACTTAACCAGCAAAGATCAACAGGCCCTAGTAAAGCGAATAGATTGAGCAGCTTGTTTTGCGGTTGGGTTAGATAAGTGAGGAACATAACCCATAAACTCAGAGGTCATTATTTGTTTTAACGTCGCGAGGTTTTCATCTTGATATGCCATGTCAGGGTCCACTTGATTTGCAACCCACCCCACGATGGTTAATCCATCAGCCAATATCGCTTCTTGGGTTAATAAAGCATGATTAAGGCAACCTAACTTCATGCCAAGTACCAAAATAATACCGACTTGATGTTGTGTTGCTAACAATTTAACACTGTCAGATAAGTACTCGCCATTGCCTAGTGGTAAACGCCAGCCACCAGCGCCTTCGATTAATCCAAAATCAGCCTTTTCAAGCTCAGTTAGTGGTAAGGAGTCCACTACACCTTGTGCCGTCAACGCTAGCCCTTGTTGCTTAGCCGCAATATGCGGTGCAATAGCTGGCTTAAATGCAACGGGGTTGATTTGCTGATAATCAAGCTTGATATTTGACTCTGCAATTAGTGCCAAGGCATCGCTATTTCTCAGGCCGTTTTCGGTTTGTTCACAACCAGAAGCGATGGGTTTAACACCAATTTTAGTGCCTTCTGCCGCATGTAATAATGCTGACGACACTAAGGTTTTTCCGCTATCGGTATCAGTGCCTGTGATGAAATAAATCATTGCAATAAACCTTCTATTTTTTTGTTAACTGCAAATAGGTAATTTGATATGTCAGTGGAATACCTTCTGCCTGTCGCATCGTTTCAGCATGTTGCTTTAATGCTAACCAATCCTTACGGCCACGAAGTGTTACTCTTTCTAATCCTGTGCGGTTTGTATGCGAGCGACTTTTATTTGAGCCGCTTTTATCTGAGCAGCAGCTATGCGAGTTATCTTGATGAGATTTAACCGAAGCACCGACACCTTTTATTGAATAAAGCATTGTTCGTAAATCATTAAAATATAGCGATTCACTGCATTCATTAACTGAATCAACTTGCCAATATTGGCTATCGATTGCTGCTGTTATTTGTTCAACGGTTCGAAAAGCGTTGTGCCCTAACCCCAATGTTTCAAGCTCAGGTAAACTGCCACTGGTAACAATACTGATAAAACACGTGGCTTTAGGTTTAACGACTCGATGAAACTCGTTAAATACTGCCGTTAAGTCACCGCACCATTGCAATACTAGATTTGAATATAGCCCATCAAATTGTTGCTGAGATAAAGGTAAGTTAGCAGCATCGGCGCACAAGGTAAGATATGAAGGAAAAGACTGGTTTACTACTGCCAGCATTTGCTCTGATAAATCCACCGCAATCACTTTGGTAATGTCTTGTCCGTACGCAGTGAAATCGGTGCCAGGTCCGCAGCCAATATCAACAAGACTGCCTTTAAGCGCCGCTTTATTTAATAATTTTTCAGCGGTTATCCGCTGCAACACATCATGTTGTTTATAAGTTGTCGCTGCCTGAGAAAACTTCACTGCCACAGGGTTATTTGAGTTCATTCACGCTCTCGAAACGATACATTTATCATAAAAGTATGCTTATATCATAAAAGTATGCTTAAAAATTAAATTAAGGTGGCTAATACACAAACCAATTCAGCAATATCATGCTGACTATGCTGCGCGTTAATTGTAATGCGAAGCCTTGCTTGCCCTGCTGGTACTGTCGGTGGCCTTATCGCCCCAACTGCAAAGCCTAAATCAAAAAGTTTGCTCGCTATTAACACTGTCTTATTACTATCACCAATGAGAACAGGTTGAATAGCAGTGGTTGAATCGGTGAGTTCAATATTGTTTTTGCCACAAGCCTGCCTAAATTCGGCAATATTGGCATTCAAGGCTTCAAGCCTTTGTGGTTGTTCTTGGGTTAATTTTACTGCTGCTAGTGCCAAATATGCACTGGCAGGTGATAACGCTGTTGAATAGATATATTGGCGAGACTGAGCAACCATAAAATCAATCACTGCTTTGGGACCTAATATGGCTGCGCCCTGACAACCAAGTGCTTTACCAAATGTCACCACTTGGATATCGCAAAACTTACCATTGGTTTGAGTTGGCGTGACCCCAAAGCCATGGGCATCATCAACCACAAGCAAACTATTATACTGCTGACACAAAAGCTGAAACGACTTTAATGGCGCTTTATCACCATCCATGCTGAAGACACTTTCGGTAATAACCACGCTATCGGGATTGCGTTCGAGTAGCTGCTTGGCATGATTTAAATCGTTATGTTTAAAGCGTTTAAAGACTGCCCCGCTATCTCTTACTCCATCAATGATTGATGCGTGAATAAGCTTATCGGCAATCACTACATTATTTGCATCAAATAAAGTTTTAATTAACGCTTGATTGGCGCTGAAGCCTGAGCAAAAAAGTAGTCCTGCTTCATGTCCAGTGAGTTCACATAAACTCTGTTCTAATTGAAGATGTGCTTGGCTATAACCTGATACTAACGGTGAGGCTTTACTGCCTACGCCATAGATTGTTGCCCCTTGTGTAAGGGCATCAACCATTTCATTGGCACTCGCTAATCCAAGGTAATCATTATGGCTAAAATCGATAACGCTTGGTTTGCTATTGTCGTTAGACAATTTACGCTTTCTGAGTAAGCCATCATTATTCAGCTGCAGCATTCGCTGACTGATTTTATCTAAAATTGGATGACTTACCATATCAAAACCTATTAACGATTAAATTGCGCCAGCATCAAAGAACTGTTGAGTTGCTTTATCTTTTTTGGCATTTGCTTTGGCAAGTAAAGCACTGTCTGATTCGATATCAGCAGATGGACCTTGCTCAGGATGTAACCCCAAGCGTTTAAATAAAGTCATATCATCGTTTTCTTCAGGATTTGGTGTTGTCAGTAACTTGCATCCGTAAAAGATCGAGTTTGCACCAGCAAAGAAACACATAGATTGCAGTTCATCGGTCATGTTCTCACGACCTGCAGATAAACGTACACGAGATTTAGGCATGATGATGCGCGCCACTGCAATCGTGCGCACAAATTCAAGTGGGTCTAAATCATCAATTTTTTCAAATGGTGTGCCTGCTACTTTAACAAGCATGTTAATAGGTACTGAATCTGGATGTTGTTCAAGGTTAGCCAGTTGCTGTAATAACCCTGCACGGTCGGTGGCTTTTTCACCCATACCCACAATCCCCCCTGAACAGACCTTCATGCCAGATGCACGAACATTTGATAAGGTATCAATACGGTTTTGGTATGTACGAGTCGTGATAACGTCGCCGTAGTACTCAGGCGAGGTGTCTAAATTATGGTTGTAGTAGTCAAGACCTGCACTAGCTAATTCATCAGCTTGATCAGGTGACAACATGCCTAAGGTCATGCAGGTTTCCATGCCTAACGCACGAACATCTTTCACCATTTGAGTTAAATAAGGCATGTCACGTTCACGCGGGTTACGCCAAGCTGCTCCCATACAAAAACGTGATGCCCCTGCAGCTTTGGCACTTTTCGCTTCGGTAATCACTTTTTCGATTTCCAATAAACGCTCTTTTTCAAGACCCGTGTCGTAGCGCGCACTTTGCGGGCAGTATTTACAATCTTCAGGACAAGCACCGGTTTTAATCGACAATAAACGACTAATTTGCACTTCGTTAGGATCAAAGGTTTCACGATGAATACTGTGAGCTTTAAACAGTAAATCATTCATTGGTAAAGCAAATAGTGCTTCAATTTCTGCTTTAGTCCAGTCGTGACGGATCGCTGACGATGACATGATTAATCCTTTTTTATTCATTTTGTATTCACTTTATATTGGGTTAGGATACCTTCAGCGTTTAAACTGTCAATGCTAGCAAGCACCACACCTTGACTAACGGTTAAAATATGAACAACTCAAATTCTCAACACTCTGACTCGACAATTAATTCTGAAATCGACTTTGCTTTCGATAAGCAACATATATGGCATCCTTATACTTCGATGAGCCATGCCGCAAAAGTCACCGGGGTTCACTCAGCCGATGGTTGTGAATTAACCTTATCTGATGGTCAAGTGGTTGTTGATGGCACTAGCTCTTGGTGGGCTTGTATTCATGGCTATAATCGTCCTGAAATTATTGAAGCCATGCAGCATCAATTAACCACATTAAGCCATGTGATGTTTGGCGGTATTACCCATGCACCAGCAATTAACTTGTGTAAACGCTTAGTGGATATGACCAGTCCAAATCTGACTAAAGTGTTTTTAGCCGATTCAGGTTCGATTGCTGTAGAAGTTGCCATGAAAATGGCCATGCAATATTGGCAAGGTAAAAACCAGCCATTGAAACAACAATTGCTCACCGTTAAACGTGGTTATCATGGCGATACGTTTGCAGCCATGAGTGTCTGCGATCCTGATAATGGTATGCATACTATGTTTGGCAATGCTGTCGCTGAGCAATTATTTGCCCCTGCGCCGCAATCAGACTTTAATCAGGCGTTGGTCAGTGGTGATACAGATGAATTAGAAGCGATTTTAATAGAAAATCACCACAAGATTGCCGCCCTTATTATTGAACCTATCATGCAAGCTGCTGGCGGAATGCACTTTTACTCAGCCGATTACTTAGTCGCTTTACGCGCCTTGTGTGATAAATACCAAGTGCTGTTAATTTTAGATGAAATAGCAACCGGTTTTGGCCGTATAGGTAAGCTGTTTGCCTATGAATATGCCAATATTGAAGCTGATATTTTATGTTTAGGTAAAGCGTTAACGGGTGGTTATATTAGTCTCGCCGCAACAATTTGTTCAGATGAAGTCGCAACCGGCATAAGTGACTCACCTGCAGGAGTCTTCATGCATGGCCCTACTTTCATGGGAAATCCATTAGCTTGCGCCGCTGCTGATGCCAGTTTAGCCATATTACAAACGGGCAAGTGGCAACAACAAGTCAGCGACATCGAATCGCAAATGACACTTGAACTCGCAGAGGCTATTCATTATCAACATGTAAAAGATGTGAGAGTGCTTGGCACTGTCGGTGTGATTGAAATGGACAGTGCAATTAATACCGGCGCACTTCAGCAAGCCTTTATTCAACTTGGAGTATGGATAAGACCCTTTGGCAATGTTATCTACATTACGCCGCCCTACACCATTAGCTCAGTTCAGCTTACTAAGCTGACCACAGCAATGAAAACCATTGCTGCAGATATTACTCAAGAACAAAGCAGTGGTGATACTTTTAGTAATGGCTAGCTTTTTTAATGACAAAATTGCAGTAACGGCTGCCTTTTAACATAACTGACTTGTTTTTATTCTGACTTTGAAATGCTGGCTGTGTTTAATCTCTGCAATTCATGCCAGTAAATAGTGCCAGTCAAAAGTTAAATACGGCTAGATTAAAGGCCTGTTATCAGCTTTGATAACGGGTCTTTTCATTTAGAATGAAAAATTATGGTTTATCGATTTAGCAAACAAATTTACGCTGAACTTATTCTGTATAAAGAGTCATTAACCCAAAAATCCTAACCAGAATCTGCGACAGTTTTAAATAATAAACAATCTAATGTGAATAACTATGATAATTGTTCTGAGGACATTAATTCCTGTGTCACAATAAACCATATTAAAGTTCAGTTATTAAGCTGATTCGCTCTCTTGCGCATTATCATCTAGCCATTTAAGGCTGCCTAATGGGTAACCTAAAAACCACTTACTGCGCTCTAATACGATACGGGTTTTAATATTTTTAATGCTTAACTCTGGGCGATCTGATAATTCAGTACAAATTTCATTAAGCTTTTTGATATTTGGAAAACAACTAAGGGACATATAATCCACATCACCACTTAGCTGCATGCAGTCCATAAATTCTGGAATGTCTTGAATCGCACTCACAAATCGGCGGCTAGAAGGCGCACTGTTGTCATATAAGGTAAACTCGACATATGCCATTACGTGTTCACAAATTTGTTCTAAATTCACATCAGCGTGAAAGGTTCTAAAATAACCTGCTTCTTTCAGTGCTTTGACTCTTTGAAAACACGCACTGGGTGATAAGCTGACTTTATCGGCTAATTCGATATTAGTGAGATCGCCTTCAAGGTGAAGTGTGGCCAAAATTTTCTTATTGTAACTATCAATTTTTACTTTCTTTTTCATTTTCAGAAACCTAAGCCTATATTTACCTTGCCTATAATGGATTATCTCTCATTTGGTTGCAAAATTTCGTTAGTTTTATCTCAAAGCGATAATTTTTCACTGCATTTAAATAGCATTACAAAATATTATTTTTCCACAAAGCGCCACAATGGTTGTAACGGATATCACACATGCACAATATTTACATATTTATGCATATCAGCCTATGAGGGCAAACACATGAACCACAGCCATCGTCAGTTTTTTTCAAAAACAATTTTAGCCTCTGCCATCAGTTTATCATTTATTAATATTGCTCATTCGGCAGAAGAGCAACAATCGAGCAATGCTGATACTGGTATTGAGCGAATTGAAGTAAGCGCTCGTGGCCGTGTGGAAACCCTGCAAAATGTACCTGACTCTGTTACCGCATTCAGTGGTGATATGATCCAAAATCAGCGCATTGAAAACTTTCGTGATGTTGCTGATCTGACCCCAAACTTAAGCCAATTAGATAACTTTCGCCCTGGTTTAGCGCGTATTACGATTCGAGGCCTCATCACCCCACAGGTAGGAGATGCGCCATTAGCGTTTGTCGTCGATGGCGTTACAGCCCCTGATTTAGAGTTTATCAACCAAGACTTAGTTGATATAGAACGTATCGAAGTGATGCGTGGTGCCCAAGGTGCGCTATACGGTAAAGGCGCTATCGGAGGCGCAGTCATTGTGACCACAAAAAAACCAACTGAAGAGTTGGAAGGTACGCTAAAAGGCTCATACGGTAATGGCAACACCTATAATTTAAATGGTGTCGTCTCTGGTGCATTAAATGATGACAGTAGCGCTTTCTTTCGCGTCGGTGGCTACACCAAAAATTCAGATGGTTTAATTGATAATGTATTTTTAGATGAACAAGCAGATTACTTTTCCGAAGACTCGGTTTTTGGTCAGCTAGAGTTCGAATTAACTGACGATACCAGTTTAAACCTTCGCGGCAGATACACCACCAGCGACGCGGGTTTTGCTTATTATCAAGGTGTAACAGAGGAAACTGCTGAAGATTTTGATATTCCAACCTCTCAAAATATTCGTAATAACGATCAACGTGATGTTTATGAAGTCAGTGCAAAATTAACTCAACACTACGACCTTGGTACATTCGACTTAATCACAGCCTATAGCAGCTCTGAGAACAATCACTTTTACGATGGTGATTACTCGGCTGATCCAACCTTTATTGACGAAGAAGACTTTTTCCGTGCCCCATTTGGCACTGAAGGCCTATTTGATGTGAAATCATTCACGGTGGAATCTCGATTCACTTCTCAAAGTGACCAACCATTAAGATGGGCAGTATCTGCGTTTTATCAAGACAAAAAACGTGATAACACCATTAACTTCTTCGACGATTTCTTAGGTGATGTCCCGTTAGAGAGAGATGACTTTACTGACGATATGATTTATCTGACCATTGCTGATAAAAATAGCAGTAAAGCCTGGGCACTATCAGGACAAATCAACTATGACATTACCGATAAACTTGAGTTGACTGCTGCGCTTAGATACGACAATGACAAGCGAGAGTCTTACGATCCTAATTATCCAGTAGACACATTTGCTGAAGATACATTCAGTGAGTGGCAACCTAAATTCACTTTAGCTTATCAAATGAACCAAGATTTATTACTTTATACTGGTTACTCAAAAGGCTTTAGAAGTGGCGGTTTTAATGAACCAGCAGAAGGAATTAATCGCGTATTTAATCAAGAAGTATCCGATAGCTATGAAGCGGGTTTTAAAACGACATTATTTTCAAATACAGTAACCTTAAACGGTGCAATCTTTATGATTTCACAATCTGATGCGCAAATTACCCAATTTAATGTTGATAGCTTTACCCTAGAAAATCTTGCTATTGATAAAGTAGAAACCAAAGGTGCAGAAGTTGAATTAGGTTGGGCTGCGACAGAGAATCTTGATGTGCGTTTTAATGCTGGCATTATTGATTCTGAAATTAAAGAGTTCTCTGATAGGCCTGAACTTGAAGGCTACTCACAAGTGTGGGTGCCTGAATACAGTTATACACTTTCAGCTAACCACTTCTTCCCTATTGGGGCTAATTGGTCAATCGTTTCGCGAGCAGATATTCAAGTACAGGGGCCACAATATTTTGATATTGAAATTCCCGATGTCACTTCATCAACGTTCACCTCTATTAACGCTGGCGTTGGTTTACAGTCTGACGATTGGACAGTACAACTTTATGTGAATAACCTTACCGATGAACGCACAATTGAAGATATCTTCTTTTATGGGGATGGCGTAACTGACTTAGCACGTATGCCAAACAAACCTCGTACCTATGGTATCGAAGCAATATATAACTTCTAATTCATTAATCATTAAATCAAAGGCCTCAATTGAGGCCTGTCGAGGGTTCATGTCAGTAAATCAGCCAGTACAACCAAATAGTCAGTCAAGCTCGACACCATCAAATGCTGATAAATCAAATTATGATGGATTACTTGACGACTATGCCACCAGCCCTGTTCCTTTACATAAAACCGTAGGTGGCATCCGTATTGGAATGATTAATGGCGGTCTTGCCTTTGCTGTTCCTGGACTCATTACTGGCTTAGAATTAGGCGGCGCACTCGGTATAACACAAAGTATTTATGCATTCTTAATAGGTGGTGTCATTCTATCTGTGCTCGGTGCGATAACGGGCTTAGTAGGCATGCATAACCGCTTAGCATCATGTATGACGATGAAGTTTGTGTTTGGTACAAAAGGCGCCAACCTGCTTACTTTGGCATTTGTCTTGTCTTTACTTGGCTGGTACGGCGTTAACATCAATTTGTTTAGCGAAGTATCGCAAAGCTTAATACTGCAAATGTTTAATTTTACCTTTCCTATCTGGGCGTTAGAGATCTCTGCAGGGGTCCTTATTACGCTGACCACTATCTGGGGCTTTTCGCTTATTGAAAAAGTATCCAGTTTGTTTGTTCCCGTACTGTTTATATTGACCGCATATATGCTTTACAAGAGTTTTGGCTACGTGATCCCCGCGACAGAAACTGCAGCACAGACTAACCAAATGGACACTATTTCACTTAGTTTTGGTGAGGCTGTATCCGCCGTGGTCGGAAGTTTTATCGTCAGTGTGGTACTGATGCCTGACTTTACTCGATTCGCTAAAACCAAAACCGATACTGTTGTCGCCTCATTCCTGCCCTTTTTACTGCTCAATACATTTGTGTATATTGCTGCGGCAATGGCTGGCT
This sequence comes from Shewanella sp. 10N.286.52.E4, assembly GCF_041468785.1. NCBI lineage: Bacteria > Pseudomonadati > Pseudomonadota > Gammaproteobacteria > Alteromonadales > Shewanellaceae > Shewanella > Shewanella sp. 10N.286.52.E4. Next base: position 16,896 of record NZ_JBFRJJ010000024.1, on the reverse strand, counting down.
TAGCAGTTCAGCAAAATGACATTTTACAAGTGATGCTTACGCTTGGAATTGGTACATTAGCCTTTATATTATTAATCATGTCCAGCTGGGTCACTAATGTAGTTAACCTTTATAGTGCAGCATTAGGATTTAATGCCATTAATGCTAACTGGGAAGAATGGAAAATTATCGTAGTGGCTGGTGTACTGGGTACTATCGTTGCTTCATTCAATCTATTAGCAAACTTTACCGACTTTTTATTTAGTTTATCGATCATTTTCACGCCTGTTGCTGCTATTTATGTCGTCGATTTTTTTATCCTTCGCAGACAAAAAACTTATCAATTAGCACAAATTTCTCATTTACCTGCAATAAATTATTTAGCCGTTATAGCTTGGGGAATTGGTATTTCGACCTCGCTACTCGTCAATAACGGTTATTTCACTTTTACTGGAATTGAAGTGTGCGATGCAATCATCATCACAATGCCGAGTTATTACCTATTGATGAAAGTTTGGCAAAAAAATCGTTTGTCTCGCTCAAACTAAACCATCATTTGTTTTGTGTAGTCGCCACTTTTGAAAACATATTTTTTAGCTAGTCCCTAACATTAACGCGGTTAGCCCCTTTTGACTTTCCCTTAACCTATAGCTTAAGAGATGTATACGATGAAAACACTGACTCGATTAGACTTATCAGACATATTGCACGGTTGCGCTATTTTAGGAACTGGTGGGGGTGGTGAGCTTGACGAGGGCTTCTATTATATTGATAAAGCACTCGCAGAAGGTAAAACCTTTAACTTAGTCAGTGTTGATGATGTGCCAACAGGTAAAAAAATCTGCACTCCTTATATGCTCGGTGCATTATCACCACTCACAGTAGAGGAAGAGCAGGAATATACGCGTCTGCCTAAGTCAAATAGCAGCTCAATCATGACCGCTTTCAGACGCTTAGAAAAATACACGGGCGATGAATTCTACGGCACCATTTGTTGTGAATTAGGCGGTTCAAATACCGCTATCTCATTCTACGTTGCTGCAATGGCAAATGGCTATATTATTGATGCTGATGTAGCAGGACGAGCAGTGCCAGAGATAACCCATTCAACTTACTATTTTAATAATATTCCAGCAGCACCAATAGTCACAGCTAATGAGTTTGGTGAGTGTTTTATCTGTGAAAATGTCGTAGATGATTTACGCGCTGAAAGCGTTGTCCGTGCTTTATCTATGATTAGTCGCAATGACATTGCCGCGATTGATCATGCTATGCCCATTGAGCAAGTAAAAAATGCCGTCATTAAAGGAACAATTTCTAAATCATTAGCGATTGGTCAAGCTTATCGTCTAGCCAAAGAACAAAGCGAAGATATTGCGACTGCGATAGCAAGTCACGGTGAAGGTTATGTGGCATTCAGAGGCGTGGTCACTGATTTTAACTTTAAAACCCAAGATGGCTTTACTATAGGCGAAGTATTTATTGACGGAACGGGTGAATATAAGAACAACCGTTACCATATCGAAGTAAAAAATGAGAACCTTGTGGCCAGGGTCAATGACAAGGTTGATATCACTATTCCTGACTTAATTTGCAGCTTAGATATGGATAACTTAACCCCTATTACCAATCCTAATTATCATAAACAGATGAACGTGGCCATTGTAGTACTTCCCGCACCTAAAGAGTTCACCACTGAGCGCGGACTTTCAGCTTTTGGACCTGCTTACGTCGGGATTGATACCCCTTACCAACCTGCCGTTACACGTTATTTTGCTAACAAATGAGACTGCATTAACTAAAAACTAATCTCATTAACTAAATTGCTGAACTTGATATTGAGTTCCGCAATTAATCCCTCTGCCAATGTTTAACAACTATTTATATTGAGCACCAATATGTTAATTTTTCACAGGTTCGTTACATTATTACAAGTTTGAAAAATCCTTGCCTGAAATTGCAAGTTTTTAAATATGAGTTTAACACCTGTTTTATAAGTACTTTTTACAACATCACCTAATTTAAACTTGATTTATTTCAATTAAAATCTAGGACTACGTGAATAAGTTCTGTAATAAAAACAACACCAACTGGTATTACCAATACGTAGGTTGATACATTACCAAAATTTAGACAACTGTATTTAAACTATCAAAGCCCCACATCTACAGCACGACCGCCGATAAAGATTAAACCCCATAAAAACAAATAGATGAGCCAGAATATAGCTCAGAACAGGCCCCTGTCTTAGCACTACTAAAGAACAGCCAGTATCGTTCATAAATAGCGACAAACCAAGAAAGATTAGACCTTGGTATACCAATGTGAACATTTTGGTAATAATAGGTTGCATTCGAATTACCCTTGTTATATAAATGTTACTGTTGATAAAAACAACAACAATTGGTCATACCAAAGGGTAATGTATGACCTGATACCATTCTTGGGGGAATTATGAAGCTGAATAAAATAAGTGCCATGTTTAGTGACACTAAAAGTAAAGCGACTAATATATCGATTTTCGGTGCTGCATTAACAGCACTGTTAACACTACCAGCTTACGCTGCAGAACCAACTGAACAAGCAGATACTGATGACATCGAAGTGATTGCTGTTAAAGGTATCTTCGGTAGTTTAAAAGCGGCAAACTTAATGAAACGAACTGATGATCGTATCGTTGACGCTATTGTTGCTGAAGACATAGGTAAGCTACCAGATAACAACATTGCAGAAGCATTACAACGTATTACAGGTGTTTCAATTGGCACTGACTTTGGTGTTGGTGAATCTGTCACAATTCGTGGTGTATCAGAAAACCTTGTACTACTTAATGGCCGTTCAACTGCTGGCGCTGGCCGTGGCGGTATCGGGTTAGATGACTTCCCATCAAGTTTCTTAAAAACAGTAGAAGTAATTAAGTCACCGACTCCTGACATGATTGAAGGTGCCTTGGGGGGTACTGTCAACATGAAAACGATTCGTCCACTAGAACTTTCAGAGCCTCTAGTAGCGATAACGTTAGACGGTGAATACGCAGACAAAACAGAAAATACAGCACCTAATTTCTCTATGGGTATTGGTAATAACTGGGACCTCGGTGATGCGGGTTCATTTGGTGCGTCAGCTAACTTAGCTTATCTAGATCGTGAATTACGCCGTGATGAGTTTTTTAGCAAAGTAGATTTACAAGACAATATTGACATTGATGGTGACGTTTTTGCTGATGATTCTGGTGGACCAAATGGTAAATACCTGCGTCGTACTCAGAATACAGTAGAGCAAAAAACAGAAGAACGTGAACGTACTGCTTATGGTATCTCGCTACAATGGGAACCTGTGAGTGCAGAAGCTAATATTTATCTTGATTTGAATGCCACAAAGCTTGACGGTGGTCAATCAGCGTACTCTATTCTTGACGTGGGCGGTTCTAGCGTCGCTAGAAGTGATTCATACTATGATAGTAATGGTGAGTTACATAACTACGATTTAGATGGCGTATTAGTGATTCCAAAAACATGGAGTGACTTCACTACATCGGATACCACTTCACACGCTATTGGCGGTGAATGGTTCTTAACAGATTCAATTGAAATTTCTGCTGAGTACTCTTTATCAAAATCTGAAGAAAAACAAACAGCAAACGAATTCAACCTACGTCCTATCGAACGTACCGATCCTACAACTGATTTAGTGACTCACACCAGTACGAGTAGCTCTTATTCAGGTGGCGGCATTCCTGGTTATATGTATGCCGACTCGGGTATGTTAACTAACCCTGATAACTTAGTGTTCCGTGAATTTTTCCACAAAACACTTGAAACAGACAATGAAGAGCAAGCACTTCGCTTTGACTTTAAAATGTCTGATATCGGTGTAGATTGGGTATCAGCGGTTAAAGCTGGTGTTCGCTTTACTGATAGAGACTACACAGCTAATCGTTATGATCTTAAGCCAATTAATGGCAATACCACGCTAAAAGATTCATATAAGAAAGCCGTTGATGATAATGGTAATTTTGCGCCAATCTGGATTGATAATGCGCTTCTTAGCGACAGCATGAACATTGTCAATTTAAATAACTCATTTGATCAAACAGGTGTGAACGGTCAAAACGATTTATTAACATACAATGTTTACGATGCTGATCAGTTGCAAAATACTGAAGCAACTTATGAACTTGTTAAGCAAATGCTTGCAGGCACGTCTTATGCTATGAACGGCTCTTTAGCTGACAACATGGTAGAAGATAATGGTGCATATAAAGAAATTAATGAGAAAACCAGCGCGATTTATGCTCAATTCCATTTGGATTTCGACGACCTAACAGCGGTATTCGGTGGTCGTTATATTCAAACAGAACTTGAATCAAGTGTTGTTGCATCGGTTGATGCTGATGGTAATAAAGTTTTAGATACAGGTAAAAATGATTATTCGGATTTCCTACCTAGCTTAAACGTAACTTATACGTTAACTGACGAAACCTTAATGCGTTTCGCAGCTGCTAAAGTAATGCGTCGTGCAGACTTTGATGAATTAAGCCCTGCATTATCAATTGATAACTCGTTAGTGACTGGTACTCAAGGTTCTTACCAACTTGAGCCATACCGTGTAACGCAATATGATTTCTCGGTTGAGCATTACTTTGGAGACGGTGGTCTAGTTTCTGCTGCACTTTTCTATAAAGATGTTAACTCATTTACCCAAACTGACAGCAGCTGTTTAGCAGATGCAAGCACTGTCTCAGGTCAAAACACCACTGAGTGGGGCAACATTTGTTTACTCGACACAGCAGGACAAAGCCAAGGCGATGTTAACTTTGCTACAGAAGATCAAGGTTTAGCTTACGTTGACCAACAAAAAGCGGCTGGCCAAACGGGTATCGTAATCGATACTGACGTTAATGGCGGTAGCGGTGAAGTAAAAGGTATTGAATTAGCTTATCAACAGCAGTTTACCTTCTTACCTGGTTTCTGGTCTGGTTTTGGTGTTAATGCCAACTATACCTATGCAGATAGTGCACAGCCTGACGGTAACCCTCTTCTAAATATTTCAGAAAATACGGCTAACGGTCAAATTTACTGGGAAAATGAAGATCTTCAGTTCCGTTTAGCATACAACTGGCGTGACCGTTACTTATATTCACAAGCTGAAAAACGTGTTCAAACAGTGGGTGCTTTAGGTTATAACGTATTTAACCAAAATGACCCTACTGCAGACAACTTTGATGCAACTGTGGGTAACAACTACCGTGAAGCCCGTGGTCAGTTTGATTTCTCTGCTAGCTGGGATATCAATGAACACTTTGCTGTTGTCGGTAACGTTGTGAACTTAACAGGTGAACCAATTGAGTACACAACTGAGCTAGGTTCAGTATGGAAATACAGTGAATCAGATCGTCGTTACACTCTAGGTCTACGCGCTAGATTCTAATTTAGCCACACCTTCGAAGAGAGCCTATTAAACATTAATGGGCTCTCTTAAATAAATACAAATAGCCACACCACTTTGTTTACTTCAAAAAACAACCAACATCACAAAATCACAAATTGGTAAACCAATTAAGATAATTGGTCAGTAATAGTTTGGCTTTACAGTCTTATTGTAATACAATTAAAAAATCAGAAGTAAGTAAAGTATTCGAATCATTAATTGAATATATAAAGCCAACACTGAAATTCAGTCATCGCTTTATAAAAATAACTTAGCACGCCTATTCTAGATGCTAGATTTTATTAGCATTCGGATAGCATTTACCAATATATTTAGGAGTTAGATATGACAAAGCCTGTCATTGGTTTCATCGGACTTGGCCTTATGGGCGGCAACATGGTTGAGAACCTTCAAAAGAGAGGTTATCAAGTCAATGTAATGGATCTTAGTGCAGAAGCTGTTGCTCGTGTTATTGACCGTGGTAACGCAACTGCCTTTACTTCAGCAAAAGAACTAGCAGCAGCGAGTGACGTTGTTCAATTCTGTTTAACGACTTCAGCTGTTGTTGAAAAAATTGTTTACGGTGATGACGGTGTTTTAGCCGGTATTAAAGAAGGATCTGTATTAGTTGACTTCGGTACTTCTATCCCTGCTTCTACTAAGAAAATCGGTGCTGCACTAGCAGAAAAAGGCGCAGGCATGATTGATGCACCTTTAGGTCGTACTCCTGCACACGCTAAAGATGGTCTGTTAAACATCATGGCTGCTGGCGAAATGGAAACATTCAACAAAGTTAAAGCGCTTTTAGAAGAGCAAGGCGAGAATGTATTCCACCTAGGTGCATTAGGTGCTGGCCATACTACGAAGTTAATTAACAACTTCATGGGCATGACAACCGTTGCAACTATGTCTCAAGCATTTGCTGTAGCAAAACTTGCTGGTGTTGACGGACAACAACTGTTTGACATTATGTCAGCTGGTCCTTCTAACTCACCTTTCATGCAGTTCTGTAAGTTCTACGCTGTAGACGGTGAAGAAAAATTAGGTTTCTCTGTTGCTAACGCAAACAAAGATCTTGGTTACTTCCTTGCAATGTGTGAAGACTTAGGTACTAAGTCTTTAATCGCTCAAGGTACTTCAACAAGCTTACAAGAAGCGGTTGATGCAGGTATGGGTCAGAATGACGTACCAGTAATTTTTGATTACTTCGCTAAACTAGCAAAATAATTTAAAACTGACTCAAATAACCTTACTAGGGTGTCACTGTTTGAACAGTCACACTCGGTAAGGTTTTTTTATGCTTGTAATATCCCTTAGTCTATCATTGCCACATACCCAATTTGCTCAGTGATTCTAAATAACCAGTTTTGAATATTGGGATATACTGACAAGTCAAAACCGCCTTCATGAGCAACATGAGTGTATGCATAAAGGGCAATATCAGCCAAAGTAAATTGCTCCCCTATCATAAACGGCTTAGCCAGAAGTTCTTTATCGAGCAAACTTAATATCTGCTCACCTTTCTCATGTAACACAATATATTCAGATTGACGTTCAGCAGGCATATTTTGATAAAACTGAATAAAACGCGCCACTGCGATGCAAGGTTCGTGTGTGTATTGCTCATAAAACATCCATTGATACATTAATGCTTTGTCGAATGTATCTTGAGGGATCAACTGCGAACCTTCAGCTAAGTAACCAATGATTGCGTTTGATTCAGCCAATATTTTGCCATCAGGCAGTTCAATAATGGGGACTTTACCTTGTGGGCTTTTAGTTAAAAACTCAGAGGTTTGCGTCTCCCCTTTAAGTAAGTCTACGTTTTTCCACTGATAGTCTATGTTGAGTAAACTTAGAGTTAACTTAATTTTGTAACAGTTACCTGACTTTTCATCCCCAAAGACTGTAATCATTCTTCATCCTTTCATTTATTTTTTCCATACTTAAGTCTGTGACTTATTGTCTAAAAATTTTATTTTACTAGGCTTGAAATAAGTGCCCTCAGCGCTGCGGGTTTTACCATTTTCGCCATATAGTGATAGCCACGTTTTTGAACATCATCAACGAGATCTTTATTAGTATTGGCTGTAATCAAAATGCCAGGTAGATGCTCACCATAACGAGAGCGAATACCGTCCATCGCATCCACGCCATTTTGGTCATTATCTAAGTGATAATCCGCTAACACAATATCTGGTGCCACGCCTTTTAAGCCCAGCTTAATACGTGCATCGGCTAAATCAGAGGCGCAAACCACTTCACATTTCCAGCGGGTTAATAAACTTTCAAGCCCTGCTAAAATAGCTTCTTCATTATCAATACATAACACTTTCACCCCCGCTAACGGTTGAGTTAATGTTGGTACTGGCTTTATCACTTTCTCGCTAACCGTTTCTCCAAGGGGCACAATTATCGAAAATACAGAGCCCTGGCCGAGCTTTGAGCTCACTTGAATTTGATGGTCGAGTACTTTGCTTATTCTATCTGCAATCGCCAACCCTAACCCCAATCCGCTGACATTACGGCTACTAGGATGATTTAGCCGTTTAAATTCTTTAAAGATTTCTTCGGTTTCGTTTTCGTCAATGCCACAGCCTGTATCCAATACTTGGATCTCAACAAAATCACCACGGCGGCGACAACCAAGCAATACTTGACCACCTTTGGCGTAACGATAAGCATTGGTTAAGAAGTTTTGTAAAATACGTCTTAATAAGGATAAATCAGAATTAATCGTGGCATTACAAGGCATCATGTTAAATCGAATTTGATTATCTTTCGCCATCGCCTCAAACTCTACTGCTAAACCATTTAACAGTTCTCCCAATGCGAAATCTCGGCGATTAACTTCGACCATGCCTGAATCAAGCTTAGAAATATCGAGTAAATCCGTTAATAGCTCACCAGCTGTGCGCAAAGAGTTATTAATATGCGAAATGGTGGTTTTACCTTCCAAATCCAAATTTGGATATTGAGCAAGCGAAGCGGTAAATAATCGAGCGGCATTTAAAGGTTGCATCAAGTCATGACCAACAGCTGCTAAGAAACGACTTTTCGAGGCATTAGCAAGCTCTTCTTGGGCTTTAGCCTCAAGCAGTTCACTGTTAAGCATCGCCAGTTCATAAGTACGCTCTTGCACACGAGTTTCTAAGGTTTCATTCGCTTCAATTAATGCTTTTTCTTGTAGGCGATATTGCGTAATGTCAGTAAAGGTCATTACAAAGCCACCATCAGGCATTGGATTACCTTGTATCTTAATGACTTTGCCATCACGGCGCTGACGCTCAGAAGTATGCTCTGTGCCATTACGCATGTGTTGCACCCGAATATCAACTTGAGTTTCGATATCTCCTTCACCGCAATAACCTCTAGCAGCATTAAAGCGAACCACTTCACTAATCGGCATACCTTGCTGTAAAAAACCTTCAGGATAATCATACAGCTCAGCATATTTAAAGTTCCATGCAACAAGGTTTAAGTCTTTATCGACAACACTCATACCTTCATATGCATGCTCAATCGCACCACGAAGCATGTCTTGGCTTAAAATGATTTTTGAAGAGGCTTCATCCACTAAGCTGAACACTTCATCAAGAGCTAAGTCACGACCTTGTAGAACAGAATCCATGACCAATGAGGCACTTGAAGCACCTAACACACCTGCCAGCATATGTTCTGTGTGAGAAATAAGCGGCTCCCCTGCCACTTTGTGCCACGAGTCACTGCGCACTGCGTCGGGTGAAAATTTACTAAAGCTCTCATAAGCCCGAGTAGGACTGACAAATCGACTCGCAAGGATTAATAAATCTTGCTGTGAAATAGCACCATGTTTACGGTTAGCATCTTTTTTATCGCCCTGCTTATTAACCCCAGGATTAATAAAGTGACTTGCTTGAATACGTTCAGCGACACCGGCTCTAAACCATAAAGAACCTAAAACATAACAAATTACATTGGCTAAAAGTGCAATCAAGGTATCAGCAACTTCAGGGCTGATTGAAGCTAATAATCCTGTGTCTCCGCCAAGTCCGACACTGCCTTCAAATAAAATATAACACCAAAGCGAAAAGCCAACCGCTAAACCAAGAAACACCCCAGAGCGGTTACCATACTTCCAATACATTCCGCCTAATAAAGCCGGTGCTAATTGCGCAAATGCACCAAAAGATAACTGACCAAGATGTGATAATGACTCACTATTACCAAACAATAGGTAACTTAAGTAACCTAACGCCAGAATGATAACGATGGCTAAACGGCGTGCGTTTAATAAGAATCTAGCAAACTGATTAAAATTGGTACCGTTAACGCGCCCAGTACGTAGCATAAATGGGACTAACCATTCATTACTTATCATTACACTAATGGTCACAACCGCTACGATGACCATCCCTGTAGCAGCAGATAAGGTACCCAGTAGTGCAATAACCGCAAGCACGGGTTGATCGAGTGCTAACGGCAGATTAATCACATAAGTGTCAGCAGCAACGTTATCTCCTAGCAATAACGTGCCAGCTAAAGCAAGCGGAGCAACAAACAAACCAAACATGGCGAGGTATAGCGGAAATATCCATCGCGCTTTATTCAGTACAGTTTCTTCAGCACACTCTACGACCATCACGTGGAACTGACGTGGCATACACATAAAGGCCGCAATACCCACCAGCATTTCGGGTAAAAATGAAACAATATTCAAATTACCTTTTTTAATAATGTCTTTTTCTGATGCTTGTTGCCAAATGTCACCAAAGCCATCAAAAAAACCATAGGTAATCACAAAACCAACAATCAAAAAAGCGGCTAATTTGACTAATGACTCAAATGCAATAGCCACCATCATGCCAGGATTATGCTCGGTAGCATCTAGCTTTCTTGTGCCAAATAAAATCGCAAAAATGGCTAAAACGAAGGTGATTAATAAAGGGACACTCACAGGACTGAGTGGCTGATTATCGGGTTGAAAAAGATTTAAACTAAATACCATCGCTTTAAGTTGTAAGGCGATGTAAGGCATTATTCCAAATAAAGCAATTAAGGTAACGATGGCGGCTAAGGTCTGAGATTTACCATATCGCGCAGCAATAAAATCAGCAACAGAGGTAATATTTTGCGCTTTTGAGATGATAACCATCTTGCGCAGTACCCCAAAACCCAGGGTAAAAATCAATATTGGTCCAAGATAAATCGGTAAAAATGACCATAAATCGTTTGCAGATTGACCTACTGTGCCCAAAAAACTCCATGACGAACAATAAACCGCTAGACTTAAGCCGTATATCCAAACCTGCACCTTTTTGGTGATCTTGCTAAACCACCGCTCAGCACCCCATGCCAAGATGAACAGTAAAGAAACATAGCAAATTGCAATGACAGCAACGACTAAGGTTAAATTCATGGCTTTCTCTTCTTATTATATTTGCTTAATAATTGGGCAATAATTCTGTATCAATTTGATGCCATGCTAACATGCGCAACAGGTTAAATATTAAGGATATTTTAAAACTAGACCAAGGTCTAATAGTGTTAACCTCACCTTGCAGACGATACTTTCGTAACGCTAAATTCGACAAAGGGAAGCCATATGAGCTCGCAGTCTCTCTATAAAGTACCAGCAGATTTTGCAACCAACGCACTGGTAGACAACGATACCTATAAGAAAATGTACCAAGAATCTGTGGTAAATCCAGAAGGTTTTTGGAGAGAACACGGTAAGCGTATTGATTGGATCAAACCCTACACCAAAATTAAGAAAACATCATTTGATGATCATAACCTTTCCATCAATTGGTTTTATGACGGTACATTAAACGCATCAGCGAACTGTTTAGATCGCCACCTTGAAAAGAATGGCGACCGTGTTGCTATCATTTGGGAAGGCGATGATGCCACTGAACAACGTAAAATAACTTACCGCGAATTGCACACTGATGTGTGTAAGTTTGCTAACGCCCTTCGTAGCCAAGGTGTTTGTAAAGGTGATGTCGTTACAATCTACATGCCTATGGTCCCTGAAGCGGCTGTAGCAATGTTAGCCTGTGCTCGCATTGGTGCAGTCCATTCTGTAGTGTTTGGTGGCTTCTCACCAGACTCTATCGCCTCTCGTGTAATTGATGGTAATTCAAAAGTTCTTATTACTGCCGATGAAGGTGTTCGTGGTGGACGAAAAATCCCATTAAAACGCAGCATTGATGATGCGCTGAATAATCCTGATGTGGATTGTGTGGAAAAAGTCATTGTACTTAATCGCACTGGTGGCGACATCGATTGGGTTGAGGGTCGTGACGTTTGGTGGAGCGATGTGATGGCAACAGCATCAGAACATTGCCAAGCAGAAGAAATGGGCGCAGAAGACCCGCTATTTCTACTTTACACTTCCGGTTCAACTGGTAACCCTAAAGGCGTTTTACATACGACTGGTGGTTACATGGTCTACGCTTCAATGACTCACGAATACGTCTTTGATTACAAAGAAGGTGAAGTCTACTGGTGTACAGCTGATGTAGGCTGGATTACAGGTCACTCGTACATGGTTTATGGCCCATTAGCTAACGGGGCAACTGTACTTATTCATGAAGGCGTTCCTAACTCCCCTGGCCCTTCTCGTTTAGGTGAAATGATTGACCGTCATAAAGTTAATATCCTTTACACTGCGCCGACATTAATCCGTGCATTAATGGCTGAAGGTAAAGAACAGTTTGAAGGTTTCGATGGTAGTTCGTTACGCGTCATGGGCTCAGTAGGCGAACCAATCAATCCAGAAGCATGGCGTTGGTATCATGAAGTCATTGGGCATGAGTCTTGTCCTATTGTCGATACCTGGTGGCAAACAGAAACTGGCGGGATTTTGATTAGCCCGTTACCTGGCGCAACTGATGCAAAACCAGGCTCTGCGACTCGTCCTTTCTTTGGCGTGCAGCCAGCTCTAGTGGATAACATGGGCAACATTTTAGATGGCGCTGTCGATGGAAACCTAGTCATTCTTGACTCATGGCCTGGACAAATGCGCACGGTTTATGGCGATCATGACCGATTTGCACTGACATATTTTAAAACCTTTAGAGGTATGTATTTCACTGGCGACGGTGCACGTCGTGACGAAGATGGATATTATTGGATTACCGGACGTGTGGATGATGTTATCAATGTTTCTGGTCACCGTTTAGGTACTGCTGAAGTTGAGAGTGCCCTAGTTTCACATGAGCTAGTTGCTGAAGCCGCTGTAGTTGGTTACCCCCATGACATCAAAGGTCAAGGCATCTACGCTTATGTGACTCTGACCAAAGGTGTTGAAGAAACCGAGGAGCTACGTCAAGGGCTTCGCCAATGGGTAAGAAAAGAAATTGGTGCCCTCGCGACCCCTGATTTAATTCAATGGGCTGGCGGTCTACCTAAAACACGTTCAGGCAAGATTATGCGTCGATTCTTACGTAAAATTGCCGCTAATGAAGTAACTAACTTAGGTGATTCGTCGACATTGGCAGATCCAGCCGTTATCGATACCCTAATTGAATCACGTTTGAATAAAACAGAATAACGCTAACAATATTTGTTAGAGGTTATTCAAAACCTTTTACGTCCTACCCACCTAGAGAATCTTGACCAGATTCTCATTGCCCCCTCAATTGAGGGGGCTTTTTTATGTCACATAACCATTTTAGCAATCTCATTGCTCCTGATTTAGCGGGCTTCCATGCTAAAGTAGCTATTCAGTCATGGGTCATACTCATATTTCTAATTATTGAATTATTATAAAACAACGAGTTTATGTCAGTAACCATTTCGCTTCGTGATTATCAGCAAGATTCAGTCAATGCAGCTATTACTCACTTTAAGAAAAGTAATGATTCAGCAGTATTAGTTTTACCTACCGGTGCAGGAAAAAGCATTGTTATTGCAGAGCTTGCACGGATCGCTCGCGGTAATGTTCTAGTACTCACTCATGTAAAAGAGTTAGTGGCACAAAATGCTGAAAAAGTGGCTCTGCTCACCGAAGAGACCAGTATCTATTCTGCGGGTCTAAATCAAAAGAAAGCCGTTGGTAAAACCGTTGTTGCCAGTGTGCAATCTGCAGCTCGGGCACCTGAAAAATTTACTCAAGTGTTTTCATTAGTCATCATCGATGAGTGTCATCGAGTCAGTAACGATGAAAATAGTCAATACTGGCAACTACTTGAACATTTAAAAAAACAAAACCCACAACTTAAACTGCTAGGTTTAACAGCCACGCCCTATCGATTAGGATTAGGATGGATTTTTCGCCACCACTATCACGGTAAAGTCGGCAATACTGAAAAGCCAATATTTGAGCAATGTATTTTTGAATTGCCTATGCGTCCGCTAATCAAGCAAGGGTATTTAACCGCCCCGAAAATCTTTGATGGCTTAAGTGCACAATATGATTTTAGCCAAGTCACGCCTTCTGAAACAGGGGAATTCCCCCAAAAAGAAGTTGATGATTTGCTCAATCATCAAGGTCGTGCAACCACAGCAATTATCAAACAAGTTCTACAACTTGCAGAGCACCGTAAAGGTGTACTCATTTTTGCCGCAACAGTTAGGCATGCAAAAGAAATCATTAAATTACTGGCAGATGATGCCGCTTTAATTACTGCTGATACACCTCATATTGAACGCGATGAAATTATTTCCCGCTTTAAACAGCAGCAACTTAAATTCATAGTTAACGTTGCGGTATTAACTACAGGGTTTGACGCGCCTCACGTTGATTTAATCGCGATATTAAGACCCACTGCATCAGTGAGCTTATTTCAACAGATGATTGGCAGAGGATTACGTTTAGCGCCTAATAAAGCTGATTGCTTAGTCATAGATTACGCTGCAAATGGCTATGATTTATATTTCCCAGAAGTCGGCCAAGTAAAAACTAACAGCAAGTCGGTTCCAGTTCAGGTTCATTGTCCTGTATGTCAATTTGCCAATACCTTTTGGGGGCTAGTTGATGGCGACGGTGATATCGTTGAACATTTTGGTAGGCGCTGCCAAGGGCTTATCGAAAATGCTCACGATACTCAAAAACATCAATGCGATTTTCGTTTTCGCTCTAAATCGTGCCCAGACTGCGGCGCTGAAAATGATATTGCTGCGCGTATTTGTCAAACTTGCCAATCAACCTTGATTGATCCCGACAAACGCTTAAAACAAGTGCTTTCATCACAGCATCATCATTTATTTAAATGCCAAGAAATGCAGTTAGTCGCTGAAGGCAATAAATTAATAGTCCAGTATTTTGATATTGACGCCAATGACTTTAAACAAACGTTCAGAATGGAAACACCCGCTCAACGTCGCGCCCTATTCGCCATTTTTATTGCACCTCATTCTCGCACTCCAGGAATGAAACACCCACAATATAAATCACCTCAGGAATTAGTCGTTTCGTCTGAAAACTTTAAAACTCCTGATTTGCTGTTATTAAAAAAACACAAGAATAAATGGGATTTAGTTGAAAAGTTTTTTGACTACAAAGGCCGTTATAAAACAATCAATGAGAACAGTTTTTAATTGGGTAAGGTATAAATTATCAATTCAATAAAACTTATGGTATAAATCGTCAAATCAAAAAAAGGAGTCACTATGTTTGTTGTAATTTTTGGCCGTCCAGGCTGCCCATATTGTGTTCGTGCTGTTGAATTATCAGAAAAATTAACTGCGCAGCGTGACGATTTTAAATTCAAATACGTAGATATTCATGCTGAAGGCATTTCTAAAGCAGATTTAGAAAAAACAGTAGGCAAGCCTGTTGAAACTGTACCACAAATCTTTGTCGATGAAACTCACGTAGGTGGTTACACTGAATTCGAACAGTATGTTCGTTCAAACAACTTGTTAGGCTAATTAGCAACTTAAAAAGTTGATAATTCACGTCATTAAAAAAGGGTTAATTCAATTGAATTAACCCTTTTTGTTGTAACAAAGCTCATGGGGGGAGAAGTTACACGTAAACTGTTTTACAGAACGTATTTAGCTGAGAACATAATTCGGCTTAAATCACCATCACTACCATCTTCTCTTTCGTTCATTGCATACATATATTCAACACCAAAAGTTAATGGCTTAGTTGGAGAATAAAGTAAGTTAATATAGCTTGAGTAAGACTCGGCATTCACTTGATCGCTTGATAACATTGTGTCGTTATCTGCTTTAAATGCTGATACGGTTAAACTTGAACGCCATTTATCATTCCACCAGTGGCGATAAGCAGCATAACCACCATAAGAACTGATGGTCTGGATTTCACCTGAAGCATCAAGGTTACCAGCGTTAGCATAGTTAAGCGCCATATAACGCCCTAAACCTTCACCGTAAGTCGCTGAAAATTTAAAATCATCACTACCTACAGGGATAACACCAGCAATACTCGCACCATAACCCATTTCAGTTGAATCTATAGATTGTGTCACATCACCGTCACTATCTTTCAGATTTTGCTCTACATTTAACTGACGTAAAATACCTGCAACAGAAATCGCTGTACCACCTTCAGTCTTAAAGTTATAGCGCGCAACCACATCAGGTACGATACCACTGCCACTGGTTAATCGAGAGGATGTTTGATATTGGTTAACTGTTGTTTCAGGGTTTTCAATCGCTAATTGGAATCCACCATTGGTATAACGAATCATTGCTTGGCGAACAAACGGCGTACCTTCTGCTGCGCCAACAAAATCTAAGTTTTCTGGTAATGCACCTGGATTTTGGAAGGTCGTCCATGTTTGGCCCACGGTCCAATTATCGTAACTAATAAATGCCTGGCGAATTCGAGGTGAATAACTATTAGAAACACGCTCGTTACCATCGCTGTGTGTCATAAAATCTAATTCAATAAAACCCGTTAATTTATGGCCGTCAAAATCAGACACGGTTTTGAAATTAAATCGAGTTTCACGGGCTTGAAAGTCGACGACTTGATTACCATTGCCGGCTTCCCCATAAATAGTACCTGGAACATAAAACTGACGAGATAAACTTCCTGAGTCTGGAGCTCCGTTACCATAATCACTGAACATCACATCAGCTTTAACATAACCACCAAACTGCATGTCAGTATCCGCATAACTCACATTACTTAATGCCAGCATCGAAATACCTATTATTAAACCAATTTTTGCTTGTTTCATCATGCTCTCCCTGTTCTTATCATCCATAGCAATATGACCCAGTTAACAACTAATCAACATTAGCAATAGGTCTATTAGACAAAAGTAGATGAGGAGCCACTTAAATTATCAGAGAAGAATGACACGAGTTATGGGTAAATATTTAAATTAAAAAGGTTTAGCAATGAAAGTGAAGATAAGAAAAAGAATGCTTAAAAGCTGTAGATACTAATTTAGTTTTATAGAAGAGTGTAACTTTTAATATCACGGTAGTAAGTGTAAAGCGAAGTTAAATATTGAGAGGAGGAACTGAATTAAAGCCAAACGGGCAATCTCACTTTCAGAAAAGTGGTGGGTCGTGAAGGAT
>NZ_JBFRJJ010000023.1:85442-115658 GCF_041468785.1 Shewanella sp. 10N.286.52.E4 | reverse complement strand
GTTAAGATTCTGTGTATTAAATCAAAGAAAGTAAGTTGATTTTAAATATTGTCACAGTTAATTATTCTTTTTAGAAATAAAGTGGCTGATTTTAAATGATTATTTATTTTTAAATTAAAATAATTCAATTGTTTTTGAAATTTTTATTGTAAATCGAAGGTCTAATTATTCGTGTGGTATGAAATGAAGTGTTTTACGGCATACATGAAATTAAATTGGAGCTTAACATGAATACTAAACTTACATTATCGGCAGCACTCGGATTATTATTGACAAGTTTTGCTGCGCAATCTTCTAGCATAACCTTCCATGACGACCTTGATGTTGATAGTGTCAATGGTGTTGTGATTGAGTTTGAACGTGAAGTCGACTTAGGCACTGGCGAACAGTTAATCGAAGTTAGCTACAGCGACTTGTTCCAAGATAACGCTGATGACTCTGGGCATTGGGTTAAGTCACAGCCCTTGTACTTAAAGTTAGATGTGTCAGGGAATGAAAAATATCACCTAGAATTACCAGAATTATATTCAGCTGATGATGCTAAAGATTTTTTACAAAACCCAGTTTTATCATTAACGATAGATGGTCAACAGCATCAAGATATTACTTTATTAAGTCAGTCTCAATTATTTACACTGTTACTTTTAAACAAATAGCTTATGATTTTATTTACTATTCAATATAGATGATTTAAATAATTGTGTAGACTTATATTTATTATGCTGGCCTTGAACGTTTATTAGTGGTTTTTACAGCTTATTTATATTTTATTATTACTCCATGTTATTTTATATGAAATGGCACTTATTGTGATTAATATCATTGGGCAAACAATGTTCAAAGGTGTCGTTATAAAGGTGTCGTTATAAAGATTTCGTTATGAACGTGACATTTGAAAGGTGACATTTGAAAAGTGGATAGAAATAAGTAGTTCATCCTAAATAAAACGCCATTTAATATAAATTAATTGGCGTTTTTGTTTGCCGATAGACAAGATGTGCTCACAGGCGCTGTGGTTGCACTAAGTTCATTTGCTAATGAGGGAAAACCTCTATAATTGAGTGTTGTAACTTGCGTTCCCCTGTTAGGATCCTTATCATCGCGATCCCAAATTTAAAAAGGCAACATCATGGCAATCAGAATCAAGCTTAGACCCAAGCGTGAAAAATCACTCGAACGTAAACATCCTTGGGTATTTGCTAGTGGTATACATAACATTAAAGGTAAGCCGCAAGCAGGTGAAACGGTTGATGTTGTTGCGCATGATGGTCATTGGTTAGGCCGTGGTGCATGGTCGCCAGAATCGCAAATTCAAGTACGAGTTTGGACATTTGATAAAGAAGAGCAAATCGATAAAGACTTCTTTACTCGACGCATTCAGCGTGCACAAGCGGGTCGAGAAGCGCTTATTGCCGAACAAGGGCTAACGGGTTATCGACTGATTGCTGCAGAATCTGATGGACTGCCAGGCATCACCATCGATAAGTATGCCAATGTATTAGTGTGTCAATTATTAAGCACTGGTGCTGACTTCTGGCGTGATACCTTAGTTGAGGTCTTAGCTGAGTTATACCCTGATTGTGCTATTTATGAGCGCTCAGATGTGGACTCTCGTAAGAAAGAAGGGCTGAAGCCTGTCACTGGTTTGCTTCATGGCGAGTTGCCTGAAATGCCTGTAGTGATAGAAGAAAATGGTATCAAGATTTCAGTGGATGTGACTAAAGGCCATAAAACAGGTTTTTATTTAGATCAACGTGACAATCGTGCAATTGCAGCGCGTTTTGTTAAAGGCAAGTCGGTATTAAACTGTTTTTGTTATACAGGCACATTTGGCTTATACGCAGCTAAAGGCGGCGCGGCCAGCATCGAAAATGTCGATGTATCAAAATTAGCGTTAGAAACTGCCCGTTTAAACATGGAAATTAATGGGTTTAGTGATGAGCATGTTAATTACCATGAAGCTGATGTGTTCAAGCTATTACGACAGTATCGTGATGAAGGTAAAACATTTGATGTTATCGTTCTAGACCCACCTAAGTTTGCCGATAACAAGGCGCAGTTAAATGGCGCGTGCCGTGGTTATAAAGATATTAATATGATTGCAATGCAACTGCTTAACCCAGGTGGAACCTTACTGACATTCTCATGTTCAGGGTTAATGGCTGCCGATTTATTCCAAAAGGTTGTTGCTGATGCTGCGCTGGATGCTAAACGTGATGTACAGTTTATTGATCGTTTAAGCCAAGCTAGCGATCATCCCATTGGTAGTGCATTTCCAGAAGGGTTTTACCTTAAGGGCCTTGTTGCTCGGGTGTTCTAAGGTTTAAGCGGTTTCTTAATGAGTCGTGTTTTACTCATTAACGCGTTAAGGCTACCAATTGGTAGCCTTTTTTGTTTCTAGAGTTTCTAGAGTTTCTAGAGTTTCTAGAGTGTCGCCATTGTAGAAAATGTAAAATGATGCTGTTTTGGATAAAAATTCGCAAATTAACGCAGTTTGCATAATGATTATATTATTGGAATTAACAGCTGAGCGAGTAGGTAATGAAAATGAAGGCTTTAATGATAAAACTAGTGGTAGTAGCCAGTTTTTCAATGTTGATGACTAGCGTGCAAGCACACGAAACGTTTGAACTAACCACATCAAATGATGGTACGTATATTCAGTCGTTTAAGTTTAGTAATGGCCAAAGTTTAGTGATTGCAGAGGGGCGAATTGAACCTCGCTCAATTGGCTCGATTACCATTAAATTGTTTAAAGATTTATATGTAGGTGACTTTACCCAAGGGATTGTTATACCAAGAGATGGCACCATTCTTAACGTTGAAGTCATGGAGGATACTGATCAAGTACAAAAAGTGAAAATAACGACTGTGACTGCAGGCAGTGGTAATTATCAGTCTTCGCAATTGATTTGTGTCGAGAATAATAAGCTATTTGAATGTGAATAAAAACAGGCTGCAAGAGCAGCCTGTTATTTAAAACATATTAATTGAAGTCACTAAGTTAACTGATCCAATAAAGCCCTAGACTACTCATACATGCGAGCATCATTGTGGCTTCAAAAAACGTTTTGCTACTCAATAAGCTCTGCTTTCCTTG
The DNA here is from genome assembly GCF_041468785.1 of Shewanella sp. 10N.286.52.E4. Taxonomy (NCBI): domain Bacteria; kingdom Pseudomonadati; phylum Pseudomonadota; class Gammaproteobacteria; order Alteromonadales; family Shewanellaceae; genus Shewanella; species Shewanella sp. 10N.286.52.E4. Next base: position 112,558 of record NZ_JBFRJJ010000023.1, on the reverse strand, counting down.
CTTCAAGCTTGCGATCAACTGATTTTGCTTATAAAGCCGACAGGTAAGTTGTTCTGTTTGAGGGTCAATAAGTAATTGTAATCGACAGGGTTTACCGCTTTTAAGCTCAATTTTATGGGTACTACGTTGTCCAAAATTAACCTTAGTCGACACGATTTTGTCATTAACTAAAACACGTTCTAATCCGATCCAGTCACTAGCCAGCAATTCAATCTTTTCCTGATTTAATTGATATTTGAAACTCGTCATAAACATCTCCTTGGCTTGTGAACCTACCTTAAGGTAAGCAGACAAATGTGACGTTTTCCAGCGAGAAAAATGAAGTTTTTTTGAATCGATCGGTATGTGTTTGTTGAGATTAAAGATTTTATTTTAATTATTTTTAATTGACAAAATTTACTTTTGAACTAGTAGATAAAGTATCTGGCTTTTGATAGTGATATTATATTTAACGTCTTAAAATCATAGGCTTAAGTTTAATTCTCAGCCTTATTGTTATCCACTTTTACCAAGCCGCAATAGTGTCCAAGCAAGTCTCGCCAGCTGACGATCCCAACTAACTCATCATCTTGTAGAACTGGGAAACAGGTAATGCCTTTACTGAGCATTAATTGCGATGCACTTTGGATATCTAATGACGGGGTAATAGTAATTGGCCCATGGGCCATCACCTGATGAACGCGTTTATTGAGGGTCTCAATGTCTCTGGTGAGCTCTGCTGCTGTGCCTAAATTAGGGCTGAGAGCATTGAGCAAATCAGTACGGGCTAAAATGCCTGAAATGGTTTTGTTTTCATCAAGCACCACTAAATGATGAAAAGGCACATTATCAAATATTTCTTTTGCTGTGCTAATGCGGTCATCCATTTCAATGGTGACCACTCTCGGGCTCATTATTTGCTCAATTGTGACCATGATGATCCTCCTTTTCAATTAATCTATTTATATCAGACAATTGTAAAGTGAACAAATCATCACAGCCTTTATTTGCGGTATTCAAACCATATAAAAAGTCGCTGCTAGTCGATATTTTTAGTCTTTGAGTGATAATCGATGTAGCGCTGACGTTTTTTAGGCTTAAGAGCATGAACATCCACCAAAACCAGTCCGTCAATACAATTGCCGAAGTCAGTATCAATACCAAAATCGAGAAACTTAACACCATCATCTTGGCAAAGTTCACCATATTGCTTATAAAGCGGAGGCACTGCAGCACCCATGTTCGCCAAGGTGTGCTTTAACACCTTAAAACAGCTTGAGTAATCATTATCCTGATATAAACCGTTCAGTTGGTGTAGACGTTCATCTGTGAACTGATAGGGGCTATTAGATTGTGCCAGTTCGTTTGGCATTGAAAAGTGTTGCTGGTAAAAATGCACCATCATTTCTTTGGCTTGCTCAGGTAATTGGTCGCTAATCGACACAGGGCCAAATAAATATCTAAATTGCGGGTTTTTAGCTAAATAAGCGCCAATCCCTAACCATAAATAATCAAGACTCCGTTTACCCCAATATTTAGGTTGTACAAAACTTCTACCTAGCTCAAGTCCGCTTTCAAAATATGGCGCAAACTCATCTGAATACTTAAATAATGACTGGCTATATAGCTTTTCTGGGCCTTGTTCTTCATGGACTTTCTTAGCACTGGCGAATCGGTATGAGCCGACAATTTCCAATGCATCTTTATCCCACAACACTAGGTGCTGATAGTAGGGATCGTATTGATCGTTATCGCGGCGATTACCGCTGCCTTCGCCGACCGCGCGAAAAGCGATTTCACGTAATCTGCCAATTTCACGCATGATTGGGCTGCAATGATGGTGCTGATATAAAAATATCTGTTTGTTGTCGTTAGTCTCACCCAGTAACTCACACTGCTGCAGCGCTTGTTGCAACTCACTTCTCGACTCAGGATGAGCGATTGCGTTTTGTGTAGCAAAAAGCGGGCTGCGGTTTTTACCAATCCGATAAAGATGATTCTTAAGCAACTGTACTTTGGTTTTACGGGAAAAGTCATTGCTGGTTATGGCTTCTTTGGGGATCAATTGCCCAATACGAACAGGCATAGTGCGCTTGGCTTGTTTAAACATCTCTTTGACCAGCATTAAGCTCGCAAGGGGTTTGTAAATCATCGATGCGCCGTAAAACGCTGCTGAGTTTTTAGCATCAACGAATATGGGTAACAAAGGTGCATTGCAGGTGTTAGCCATTTTTAAAAAGCCTGAATGCCACTTTAAGTCGGTCACGCCAGAAGGTCGTAACCGTGATACTTCTCCAGATGGAAAAATCAGAACTGCACCTTCACTTTTGAGATGAAGGTGAATATTTTCAAGATGTTGCCTTGGGGTTCCACCAGACATGTTATTAACAGGCAACAATAAGGAATGCATGGGCTCTAGCGCCATTAATAACTCGTTTGCTACCACTTTAATATCGGGTCTGACTTTACTAATGAGTTTTATTAATGCCAGTGCGTCGAGTGAACCGATAGGGTGGTTGGCGTAGATCACCACTCGACCTTCTATGGGAATGTTTTCGATTTCATTACTTGGCACTGAATAATTAAAGTCAAAACACTCCAGAACGTGCTCAACAAAATCAACGCCTTTTAAATATGAAAATTCAGCCGCTATTTCATTGCACTGCTTTTCATTAAGTAAGTAACGCAGCATGGCCTTAGTGGGCATCGCAAGCCATGGGGTTTGGTTCAGTTTGGGTAAGTTCTGCTGAACTACGTTCTCTACGGAAAAAATCATTTTGATGACCTTTGTTGTTATCAATGCGCTAAAAGCGGTTTTACTTAACTCACATTTAGTTCGCTAACAGTATTGGTTAAGCGACTTTCTGCTTAAATTCACTGCTTGGCTGCACGTTAAGTTGGAATTGTTTTATGACTTTGGTGGTGGATGCTTCGTCACTCCAACGTAATAGTTGTAATTGACCGCTGAAGGTTTCTGCTATTAAGGTGCAGTTTTCAACCCAGTCACCGTCGTTGGCGTAAACAATGTCATCGTGAAGTGACAATTCAGGTTGATGAATATGACCGCAAACAACCGCTTGTACCTGATGAGTTTTGGCATAACGTAAAACGGCATCTCGGTACATTTCTATCGCATGTTGTGCTTTGTTGACCCGCAGTTTGACGTAACTTGCTAGTGACCAGTATGGAAAGCCACAAGCGTGTCTGATTTGATGTAATTTACGGTTAAGGAACAGTAATACGTCGTATAAATGGTCCCCTAATTTGGCATACGCACGGCTAACACAAACTTCAGAGTCAAACTGGTCGCCATGAAGCATTAAGATTTTTTCGCCTGTGATGCATTCATGGATATATTCATTTGCCATGGTTATTCCCCACAAATGAAAGTCGGTATAAGACTTAAAGGCTTCATCGTGGTTACCTGGGATATATTTTATCTGAGTGCCATCTTTGGCCAGCTGGAGTAATTTTTGTAAGACGAGGTTATGGGTTTCTGGCCAGTAAACTTTCCGCTTCAGTGCCCAAATATCAATAACGTCGCCGACTAAGTAAATTTGCGCTGCTTTTGTTTGAGTCAGTAAATTCAGCAGAAATTCAGCCTTACAATCAACACTGCCTAAATGAATATCTGATAACCAAAGGGCATTGAACTGTTGTTTTATGTTTTCAGGAGGAAGCGATCGACCATTGGCAGTTATCGCTTCAGAGAATGGATTAAAGTTTGCTTTGTTATCAACATGACTTTGAGACATTGACGCTTCCCTGAATATGGATTTCAAGGCTAGCTTATGGGACGTTTTTGAATAACAGATGACGATAGTATGTCAAATCGGTGACAAACTTTATAAAACAACAGGTTGGCAATAGGTGATGAATTAAGCGTTTTAAATGATTTGCAGTGAATAGAAATCTGCTAACGCTATTATTATTAATAGACATAAAAAAGGGAGTCACTGTTTAGTGACTCCCTTTCATTTCTAACTGGTTTCGAATAACCAGATTATTTTGCTGCGTTAATGATGGCGCGAGCCATGTCATCTGCAACATCACCTGTTGTACGGTTATCTTTTTCAGCTTCATCAAAAATTTTGATTAAGGTGGTGTAGATTTCTTCTACTTTTGCGCTTGATTTAGCCGCATCATAATCACTTTCGAAAGAGACATTAATAATACCGCCAGCATTAATCACGTAATCTGGAGCGTATAAAATGCCTTTATCTTTCAGGATTTCACCATGACGAACTTCGGCTAGTTGGTTGTTCGCGCAACCAGCAACAATCGTTGCTTTCAACTGTGGGATAGTCGTGTCATTAATCGTAGCGCCAAGTGCACAAGGGGCATATACATCAACATCTTGGCTATAGATATCTTGTGGAGCAACGACTGTCGCACCAAATTCTGTCGCCACTTTATCTAAAGATGCTTGGTGAATATCGGTAACGATAAGTTCAGCGCCTTCTTCATGCAAATGCTTACATAAGTAGTAACCAACGTGACCCACGCCTTGAACTGAAATCTTAAGACCTTTAAGACTATCAATACCGCGTTGATGCTTAACGGCTGCTTTGATACCTAAGTAAGTTCCTAAAGCTGTGAAAGGAGAAGGATCGCCACTTTTACCTTCAAGACCTGCCATGTAAGGCGTTTCTTGATGTGCAATCATGATATCTGCAGTTGAAACACCCACATCTTCAGCTGAAAAGTACTTGCCGCCAAGTGTATGAATGCAACGGCCAAATGCACGGAATAGCGCTTCACGATCTGTTGTTTTAGGATCGGCAATAATCACTGACTTACCGCCACCCATAGTTAAACCTGCAAGGGCATTTTTGTATGTCATGCCGCGCGAGAGGCGTAATACATCGTTTACTGCTTCATCATCTGAATCGTAGTTCCACATACGACAACCACCTACGGCTGGGCCGAGGTTAGTGTTATGAATTGCAATGATTGCTTTTAAGCCACTTTCTTCATCGTGACAAAAAACGACTTGTTCGTGGTTATCAAACGATACATGATTAAATAAAGCCACTGGTGATCTCCGCTGTGCGATAAAATAGTCGTTAGAGTTATACGGGATAACGACTGCTTGTTATTATTTATTGCAGAACGATAGCATTTAGCGATACTCTCAACAAAGATAGATTCATATAATTTTGTGATCTACGTGGCAATTTAGCTTGCCACTTTACGTAAACGTAAACTTTTTATGCGTTTCGTTACATTTGTCACCTTTTTATAGGTGTTGATGTTATTTTTATGATGGCAAATATAACAATAAAATAGGAAGAAAGAATGACCGAATCAGTGGCTGAGCCTAAAGTAGAACAACCCGATCCAGAAGTGCAAAGACAACAATGGGTCCAAGCGCAATTTCAAAAAGCCAATCGTTTCCTTGCTGAGAAAGGGGTCATCCCGTCTAAAGTACTTGCTGATGAAAGCCGTTACCTTGTGCCTTACCTCGCTATTTGGAAAATGGAATCTAAGCAACCGACTAAACAAACGTTCTGGGTTATGTCTGGTGACTTACCTTCAGATTATGTCGACGTGAAAGTAGCGGGTACTGCACGTGAAGCAATTCGTCACTTTTCAATGATGTGGCAGTTAAAAGCTGAGAACCTGCATAAGTCAGGCGCGACACGTGATGAAACCCAACTAAAATTTGCTAATTTATTGGTATCTCGTGCAGAGAGCCTTTACAAAATGCAAAATGATGAAAAGTTGTGGGAAGGTCAAGCCTAGCTTTGACAACAAACTTTTGAGTTAACAAATGAATGTTAGCGAACAATAAAGGCACCTTAAGGTGCCTTTTTTATGTCTAACGGATTTATCTTCATATAGATGTATGCACCTATGAATGAATTAAAGCGTTATTTACTGTTCAAATGACGCTGCATTAAATTCTGGTTAACTTCAGCCATAGAAAGTTGCTGATCTTCTAACAAAACAATCAAGTGATACATCAAATCAGAGGCTTCATTAATCAACTCTTCTTTATCATGAGTTGCTGCAGCTAAGGCTGTTTCTAAGCCTTCTTCACCGACTTTTTGCGCAATTCGTTTAGTACCTCGTTCAAATAAAGAAGCGGTGTAACTTGAATCTGCACTTTGTCCTTTGCGAGAAATGATCACATTGGTTAAGTTATCGATAAACGAATGTGCGTTGCCGTCAGGCCAGCAACTTTCAGTGCCAGTGTGACAAGTTGGGCCATTTGGAATGACTTGTAGCAGCAAGCTGTCATTATCACAATCTTTATCAATAGCCACTAGATCTAACGTGTTCCCAGAGGTTTCACCTTTAGTCCATAAACGTTGTTTTGAACGACTATAAAAGGTGACTTTTCCTGTGGCTAAGGTATGTTCTAAAGCGGCCTTATCCATATAACCCAACATGAGCACCTTGCCAGTCAGGTGATTCTGAACAACGGCAGGGAGCATGTTATCTTGTTTATCCCAAGCCAGTTCTGAAGTGTCAAACTTTACTGTTGAAGATTGTGTCATTATTCTTTTCTCTTGTTAATTAGCACATCTGTCTTATTTAGTTGCGTTTAAATGACTATATTTAATTATAGACGTATCGCAATATTCTCATTGGCTAAGTATTTCTTTAACTCATTGATATCAATTATGCCTTTGTGAAATACGCTAGCGGCAAGTGCTGCATCAACATTGGCCTGTTCAAACACTTCTTTAAAGTGCGCCATGGTTCCTGCGCCGCCAGAAGCAATTAATGGCACATCACATATCGCTCTGACATTGCTGAGCTGTTTAATATCATAACCACCACGAACGCCATCTTGGTTCATCACATTGAGTACGATTTCACCGCAACCTCGCTTTTGCACTTCTTCAACCCAATCTTGGGTAAACCATTGCGTATCTTTGGTCGCAGCCTCGTCACCGGTAAATTGTTTGACCTTATAACTGTCTGACTCGGCGTCATAAAATGAATCAATGCCTATCACGATACATTGACGGCCGAACTCATCTTGTAAGCGAGAAATCAAGCTAGGATCGCTAAGTGCAGGGGAGTTAATTGAAATTTTATCCGCCCCATAAGCCAGCATTTTTCTTGCTTGTTCGATAGTTTTAATCCCGCCAGCAACACAAAATGGAATATCAATTTGTGCTGCAACACGGCTCACCCAAGATTTATCAATGACTCTGTCGTGGGCACTGGCAGTGATATCGTAAAATACTAATTCATCGGCGCCTTCGAGCGCGTATCTTGCGGCTAATGGCTCAATGTCACCAATGATTTCATGGTTACGAAACTGCACACCTTTAACAACTTGACCGTCACGGACATCAAGACAAGGGACTAAACGTTTGGCCAACATGCAATTGCCTCCGCAACAGTAAAGTTCTCAATTAATAAGGCTTTGCCAATAATGATACCGTTAGCTTTGCTGTTTCTTACCGCTGCAACATCATCAAGTGTGGCAATGCCACCAGATGCCTGCCAATTAATTTCTGGATATGCGCTTGCAAGCTCTTGATATAAATCAGTGTTTGCGCCTTGAAGGGTACCATCACGGCTAATATCGGTGACTAAAGCATGTTTCAGTCCAACTGTACTGAATTCGCTCACAAGGGATTCAAGTGACTTGCCGCCTCCAGTTTGCCAACCAGAAACGGCGACAACTTTTTCACCTTGCTCATTAATGTTCACATCTAATGCTAAACAAATCGCATCGCTACCGTATTTCACAAACCAGCTTTTAACCAGTTCAGGTTCTTTAACCGCAAGCGATCCGATAACGACACGCTTAACGCCAATATCGAGTAATTCTTTAACTTGCTGCTCACTGCGGATCCCACCACCGACTTGAATGTCAGTGTTAAGTCCTGCTGCTAATTCTGAAATCAGTTTTATTTGACGTTTTTCAGGATCTTTAGCACCGGTTAAGTCGACAATATGAAGTAAGTTAGCACCTTGAGCTTCATATGATTGCAGCTGTGCTAAAGGGCTTAAATCAAAGGTCGTTTTTTGTTGATAATCACCTTGGTATAAACGTACAACTTGGCCATCGATCAAATCAATTGCTGGAATAATCATGCTTGGCTCCCCATGTTCAGGAAATTCTGTAATATTTTTGAGCCGATAGCGGCACTTTTCTCTGGATGAAATTGCACCCCGAAGAAGTTATCTTTACCGATGGCAGCACTAAATGATTCACCGTATTGTGATGTGGCAATCGTGTATTCACTGATTGGTGCTTTAAAACTATGGACAAAGTACACATAGCTACCATCTTCAATACCATCAAAAAGAGGGTGGTCTGAGACTGAGATTTGATTCCACCCCATATGAGGTAATGGCAAACCTTGACTGTCTAAGTCATTTATTTGTGTAGGAATCAAGCCTAAGCACTCGATATCACTATCTGTGCGCCCACCATGTTCATTGGATTTCTCTGTTAGCATCTGCATGCCTAAACATACGCCCATAACAGGTTGAGTTAGGCTATTAATGATTGTGACTAAGTCACGGTTCACTAACGCATCCATCGCAGCACCTGCGGTACCAACACCTGGTAAAACTACACGTGCGGCAGATTTAATCACTTGATGATCGGCAGATACAATGACATTGGCTTGTAAACGCTCGAAGGCGAATCTTACAGAGCTTAAATTTGCACAGCCTGTATCAAGAATCACAGTCGTGTTTGCTTGATTCACAGCACTCACATTATTCACCCTACTTAAACCATTGTCTGTTGTCGTTGAGTTTGTCATTTGTACAACCTTAAAGAACACCTTTACTTGAAGGTAAAATATCACCCTCGACTTTAACCGCTTGACGCAGTGTTCTACCTAACACTTTAAACAAGGCTTCAACCTTGTGGTGATCGTTATCACCTTCAGTACTGATGTGCAGGGTACAACGAAGACCATCTGCGAATGAACGGAAAAAGTGTGGCACCATTTCAGTGGCCATTTCACCTACCATTTCTCGGTCAAATTGTGCATTGAACTTGATGAGTGGGCGACCAGAGATATCCATTAGACATTCACCGTTTGCTTCATCCATCGGCAAGCTAAAACCAAAGCGCGCAATGCCTCGTTTATCGCCTAATGCTTGACGTAGTGCATCACCAATAGCGAGTGCGGTATCTTCAACACTGTGGTGATCATCAATTTCTAAATCACCATCAACACTCACGTCCATTTTGAAATTACCGTGGGTTTGGATTTGATCAAGCATATGGTCAAAAAAGCCAATGCCAGTATCAATTTTGCCTTTGCTGGTATCGTCTAGGTTAATGTTAACTTTGATATCAGTTTCTTTGGTCGTACGTACCACTTCACTGATGCGTCCTTTATTTAGCAGGGCATCGGTAATGGCTAACCAATCTAAGCTTTCACGTTGATATTGAAAGCTGGCAATGCCCATTGCATTAGCCAGTTCAACATCGGTATGGCGATCGCCAATGACTGCTGAAGTGGTAAAATCGACTTTACCTTGGGTTAAGTACTCTTTAACTAAGCCAAGTTTAGGTTTACGGCAGCTGCAATTTACATGGTCAAAATGTGGACAAATGACTACGTCATCAAATTTAACCCCTTGGCTTTCGAATATTTGCATCATCATATTATGTGGTGCATCAAAGTCAGCTTGTGGGAAAGAGTCTGTGCCTAAACCATCTTGGTTTGAGACCATGACTAGACGAAAGCCCGCATTTTGTAATTTTAACAATGACGGAATTACTTGCGGTTCAAAGACAAGTTTTTCTAATTTATCTAATTGCTTATCAATTGCCGGTTCTTCGACTAATGTGCCATCTCTATCAATAAACAATATTTTCTGCTTCATGGGGCTTCCTTAAATTTTTTGTCATTCTGTATGGTTATCAGTGACGTTCTCACGAGGTTAAGCACTAAGGGGTACTGCTGTTTACTGCTGTATACAGCACTATCTTATGCCTTAATTAATGCCCTAACTCGGGTCCTGATAACGCTATTATTTGTTTTTACTAAAGATGGCAATGAGCCTATCGGTATCTGATTCTTGGCTGAAACTAAAACGAATTCGATTTTTTAAGCGTACATCTTTATATGCTCTTGCGACTATCCCAGCCTGTTGCAGCGATTGGCTGACTGCATCTGTGTTAGTAAATTCTGCTAACACAAAGTTACCATTAGCGGGGAGCACTTTGGCACCGTAAGCTTCAAGCGCTTGGCTTAAGCGTTTACCTTGCTCAGCTAATAGACTCACTTGCTGACGCATTAATGCAACTCCCTGGGCTGATAACGCTTTTTCTGCCACTTCAGATACAGGTAGTGGCACAGGGTAAGGGGCGATGACGCGCATGATTAAATCGATAATGTCAGTGTTTGCCATTAAAAATCCACAACGGGCACCTGCAAGTGCAAAGGCTTTAGATAGGGTTCTAAGCACCACAAGGTTTGGGTATTTCTCGATTAAATCTGCGACTGAATACTCAGCTGAAAATTCAATGTACGCTTCATCGATAACCACAATAGCATTAGGCATAGAGCCAATAGCCTGTTCAATATCTTGTTTGCTAATGATGGTACCCGTAGGGTTATTCGGATTACAAATAAAGACAACTTTGGCACCCGCAGTTTGCTCAGCAAAACCATTAGGTAGTTGATATTCATCAGTTAACGATAAATTAATAACATCAACATTCACGGTTTTGGCACTAATGGCATACATACCATAAGTGGGCCCGAAACAGGCAATACTGTCTTTTGCTGGGGTGCAAAAAGCTCGAATAAGAAGTTCAATGCCTTCATCTGCGCCACGAGTTGAAACAATTGACTTTGCTGCCACGCCCGAATATTCACTGTATGCTTTTATCAAACTTTCAGGCTGGCATTCAGGGTAACGATTAAGTTTATTGAGTTCACTATTATTAAAAGGTGATTCATTAGCATTAATCCATACATCACCACGACCACCAATACGCCTTGCGCTTTCATAAGGCGTAAGATCAAGTAACTCAGGTCTAGCGAGACTTTGTACGAGTGTCAATTCGCTGTTTTGCTTTATGGAATTAGCCATTATCTTCTTCTTTATTTAACCAGTGGTGATGTATGCGTTTATAACGAAGCCAGTCTAATGGCTACGGCATTTTTATGTGCATCAAGTAATTCGTTTTCAGCTAATACCATGACTGTTTCCCCTAAGCTTTGTAAGCCTTGTGGGGTGAGCTCTTGTACCGTGAAACGGCGCGAGAAATCAGCGAGCGATAAACTTGAAACACTGCGGCTGTAGCCATATGTCGGTAATACATGGTTTGTGCCACTGGCATAATCACCAACAGACTCAGGTGTATATGCCCCTAAAAACACACTACCGGCAGCACGTATACTGGCTAAAATGGCTCTTGGGTTTTCAGTCTGAATAATTAAATGTTCAGGGCCGTATAGGTTTGAAACCATCGCAGCTTCAGTCATGTCTTTCACTAAAATAGTGCGGCTACAACTTAAGGCTTCTGCTGCAATATCTTGGCGAGAAAGTTCAGCAAGCTGTTTTTCTAGTTCAACATTGACCGCATCGGCGATATTGGCTGATTCAGTTACTAACATCACTTGCGAGTCTGGGCCGTGCTCTGCCTGAGACAATAAATCGGCTGCGATAAATGCAGGGTTTGATTTATTATCTGCAATGACGAGTACTTCTGATGGCCCTGCTGGCATATCAATGGCGACACTGCAGCGACCATCTTGCGATACTAATCGTTTAGCTTCGGTAACAAAGCGGTTTCCTGGTCCGAAAATTTTATCGACTGCAGGAACTGATTCAGTACCAAAAGCCAGCGCGGCAATCGCTTGAGCACCGCCCACTTGATAGATCTCAGTAATACCACACACTTTAGCTGCGTAAACAATCGCATCATTGATGGGTGGTGGGCTCACTAACACTCTTTGCTCACAACCTGCAATTCTTGCGGGTAGTGCTAGCATCATGACGGTAGAAATCAACGGAGCACTGCCACCAGGAATATACAAACCCACTTTTTCAATCGCTTCAGAGCGAAGTTCGCAGCGAATACCCGGCTGAGTTTCCACATCAATAGCTTTGAAAGCCTGTGCTTGGTGAAATGTCTCGATATTGCTAACCGCATTTGCAACTGCTTGTTTAACGTCATCACTGACTCTTTCACAAGCTTGTTCAATCTCAAGTGCCGCTAAACCCAAAGATGAAACATTAATACCATCAAAACGTTGGCTATACTGCTTAAGTGCTTCATCTCCATCTGCAACGACGGTATTGATGATGTCACGTACAGACTGTTCAACACTGTTGTCACCAATCAAAGGCGAGCGAAGTAACGCTTGCTGCTGTGCTTGTTGGCTTAATTGATCCCAATTAAGTATTTGCATTGATTGTTTGATTTGCATTTACCGCTCCGCTACTGCTATTTCGTTAACGCTAGTATTTTTATATGCTGATGAGTTATTAAAACTAGCCAGCCATTTTTTCAATTGGCATCACTAGAATTGAGCTAGCACCGAGCGCCGTTAACTCTTCCATTGTGTCCCAGAATAAATCTTCTGTGCTAACTGCGTGAATTGCGACGCGATCAGTATCATCGTTAAGTGGTAAAACCGTTGGGTTTTCAGCACCTGGCAGTAGGGCTACAATTTGATCTAATGTTTCTCTAGGTGCGTGCAATAAGATGTACTTACTTTCGCGGGCACGAACTACGCCGTTCATGCGAGATAAGATTTTATCGATTAATGCTTGTTTACCGGGCTCTTGCTCTTCAGCTGACTGGATAATACAAGCCATTGATTGGTAGATAACGTCAGTTTCGTACAATCCATTGGCTTCAAGGGTTGCACCTGTTGAAACTAAATCGCAAATCCCATCAGACAGACCCGCACGCGGTGCGACTTCAACAGAGCCTTTTAACATACAGTCACTGTAGTTAATGCCTTTTTCCTGCATATAGCGGCGAAGCAGGTTAGGGTATGAAGTGGCAATGCGAAGTCCTTCAAGTGAGCTGGCATTTTCATAGCTAAACTCATTTGGTACGGCTAATGATAAGCGACAAGCACCAAAGTCTAATTCACGCAGTTTTACACACTCAGCTGGCTTGCCTAAAGTTTGGCGTTCAATTTGTTCTTCTTCGAGAACATTCTCGCCAATAATACCTAAATCAACGACACCATCCATGACTAAACCTGGAATGTCATCATCACGTACACGTAGTAAATCGATTGGCATATTGTCAGCGTGAACGATGAGTCGTTGCTCATTCACATTGAATTTAACGCCACAACTTTTCAATAATTTTTGTGACTCTTTTGATAGTCGACCAGATTTTTGAATCGCAATACGCAGTCTGTTATTTTCGCTCATGGTGTAACCCCTAATAAATTTAATATAAAAACAATAATTTAAGCCTAAAAACTAAAAAACCCCTGAAATTTCTTTCAGGGGTTTGTGTATTTTTTTACAACCGCCTGAAGGAAATAGTCCTCCGGCAGTAAGCATCCGAAGGCTACCGCAAATGGTGATGATGATGGTTTGTATCGATTCGGATGAACATAATAAATTCTCTTTAAATTAGCTTGTGTAATTTCATTACAAACAATCTAACCCCTTTTAAATTTGTTTGCAATACAGAATAAAGACTTATTGTGATTTTTTTCAAAATAAAAAATATAACTTATATCAGTATGATTTTTAGACTTATTTTTGTTCTGTTTGTATATACAAGTAAGCGAAACACTGCTGATATATCGACAGCTTTTATTGTGAAAATTTTATAAAGAAAATGAAAGTAAGAAAGTTAATTTCAAACTTAGTCTTACTCGTCAATTCAACTTAATATTTAATGTTACCTAGTATTTGAATTGTTAAGCGTGCTAATTACATAGATAATATGATAGATAAAAGCCGTTAGTCTGATAACCCCATAAAAAGTGGTACCAATGAGTTCATCTTTAAGAGTTAATTGTGAGCAGTAGATTACAAAAAGAAGTCGAATTAGCTTTTTCATCTGAAGGCGCTTTAGCGAAAAGTATTCATCAATACCGACCAAGACAGAGCCAGTTTGATATGGCAATGGCGGTGAGTGATGCCGTCGCTAATAAGCACAATCTCATTTTAGAAGCGGGTACAGGTGTTGGTAAAACTTATGCTTATTTGATCCCTGCATTATTGAGTGGCAAACAAGTTATCATCAGTACCGGCAGTAAAAACCTTCAAGAGCAATTATTTTTTAAAGATTTACCCTTATTGCTGAAAATGTTTTCTGTCGCGCCAAAAACTGCTTTATTAAAGGGTCGCAGTAACTATTTATGTCAGCTAAGGCTTGAGAAAAACCTGCAGAACATCAGCAAAATGTCTCCTCAAGTGGTAGATGAACTCATTAAGATCAACCAGTGGGCCAGTATGACCAAAGATGGTGATATTGGAAACCTGACTGCCGTTGCTGAAAACTCTGCCACTATTGGCACGGTGACTAGCACTAAAGAAAGCTGTACGGGTAAAAAGTGCGCTTATTACGATGCTTGCTTTAGTCGTAAAGCAAAAATTAAAGCCCAGGATGCAAAAGTGGTGGTGGTCAATCATCATTTGTTTTTTGCTGATCGCTTATTAAAAGACACAGGCTTTGCTGAATTATTACCTGAAGCGGACGTGGTGGTGTTCGATGAAGCGCATTTAGTGCCAGATGTTTGCATTAATTATTTTGGCCAACAAATTGCCACGCGAGATATAGACCGTCTATTAAATCAGGTGATTGATGTTTATCGCACCGAGCTGCGTGACACCATCCAATTAGAGCAATTAAGTCAGCGAAGCTTAGTGAAATTATCCCATTGGCAAAACGAGTTACTGGAAGCTGAAGTGACCGATTGGCGCCAAGTCATATCGAACAAATCACTTGCGACTCAATCATGGGACTTATTAACCGAGCTGACGATAATTTTGAAGGTCACCACTGAGCATGTCGGGCGTAGCGAGACATTAGATTCTATCGTCACTCAACTTGCTACTTTGATAGGCAATTTGCAGAGCTATTTTGAATGCCATGATCAAAACGCCGCGTACAGTGTTGAACCTAGTGGCCGCTTTACCATGTTGAGAGTTGCGCCAATTAATATTGCCAAACAATGTCAGCAGTTATTTGATAAAAACACTCAATGGATTTTTACCTCAGCGACATTGCAAGTAAACCGTCAGCTTAAACATTTCGCAGACGAATTAGGTTTAGGAAAAGCAAAACAAATTATTCTAGATAGCCCATTTGATTACCCAAATCAGGCGTTATTTTGTGTGCCAAGGCATCTGGCTAAATCAGGCCAATCTGCGGCTAATGTCAATCAACTCGTTGATGTTTGCACTCAAGCGATTAATGCAGCGCAAGGCCGTACCTTTATTTTATTTACCAGCCATCACATGCTACAGCAAGTGGCAATAGCACTGCAGCGTAAGGTCAATTACCCTTTATTAGTCCAAGGCCAAGCCAGTAAGCAAAGCTTATTGAATAAATTCCGTCAGCTCGGCAATGGGGTTTTACTGGGTACTAGCAGTTTTTGGGAAGGCATTGATGTTAGGGGGCGTTTATTAAGTTGCGTGATCATTGATAAACTGCCATTTGTATCACCTGACGATACCTTATACCGTGCAAGGGCCGCCAATGCAGAGCGAAGTAATAAAGATCCATTTCAGACTATTTCATTACCGCAAGCAGTGATCAGTTTGAAGCAAGGAGTAGGGCGTTTGATAAGGGATGAAAAAGATCGCGGCGTATTAATTTTGTGTGATAACCGTATAGTGAACCGTCCATATGGTGAGGCTTTTATTAACTCTTTGCCGCCAATGAGCCGTACTCGAGATTTAGATACTGCGTTAAGCTTTTTAAAACGTATCCCATAAGTTATTATATCGTCCATTATTTAAAGATATATTCTAGGGCCTGTTGTTCTTTGCTGGTTAAGTTTAGTTCGAAATAAAAGCGTTGTAATCGAGGCGGATGAGTTGATGCCTAGTCATCTAAGCATCTTTTATTGACAAAGATGCATCCCACAAAGAGTAAAACGCTTTTAATCGAACCCCTTGGGCAGCGTTTGTTGGCCATTTTTACTACGTTATCGACTTTTTATGTAGAATAACTACACTACAAAGTCTCTGCCTTGTAATAATGGCCAATAACTCGCTGCATAAACAATCTTGAAAGATCAACAGGCCCTAGGGTTAACAAGGCTTACATGACTCAAATTGATTCAGATTTAACAATACTTGCATTAGATACTTGTACAGAATCTTGTTCTGCGGCTTTAATTAAACAGCAGCAACGATTTAGCCGCTCAGCCAATGCACCAAGAGAGCATAGTCAGCGTTTATTGCCAATGGTTGATGAAGTATTAAAAGAAGCCGAGATCAAAATTGCTGATGTAAACTTGATTGCATATGGCCGTGGACCTGGGAGCTTTACCGGGATCCGTATCTGCACAAGCATGACGCAAGGTTTAGCCCTAGGACATGATATTCCTGTTATTGGCATATCGACGTTAGCGACAATGGCACAAATGGCCATTGACTCAGCTGATGCAAAACAAGTTTTTGTCGCTATTGACGCTAGAATGAATGAAATCTACTGGGGTCAGTTTATTGCAGTCGACGGCATTGCGACTTTGGTTGGCGAAGAGTATGTGACCAACCCAGATAAAGTCACGCTTACGTTAGATCCTAAGCAACAAATTATGCTTTGCGGCACAGGCTTTGATGCTTACCCAGATTTGTTAGCTGAAGTTGATTCAATCATCATGACAGATATTAAACTTCCTGATGCTGCAGCTATGCTTAAGTTAGCTAAGGTTGGTTTTGAGCAAGGTTTATCTACGACCGTTGATGAATTAGCACCAGTTTACCTTCGGGATACTGTGACTTGGAAAAAGCTTCCTGGCAGAGAATAACCTAGGTTATCATCACATTTTGAATCTGTGCACGTGAGTTAATTAATCAAAGGAGGACAATTTATGCAACCAGCTATGCAATCAACTATGCACTCATCAATGCAATCATCAATGTATTCGGCCGTTCAGCCATTGTCTTCCTATAACCCTTTCTCAATCAGTAATGGTTCGGCACCTCAGGCTATTAAGCCAAACGCTTCAGCTCAAGTAGATGCTGTTAGTGATGTGTCAGCCATTAAAGCGCAATCAAAAACCAACGCTGCAGTTAATAACGTTAATCAAAATGATGGCCAACTTGTTCCTGACAATGAGCAAGTACTTTATTTTGATGAGTCAGCGATAAAATCTGCTGTTGATGCCAAAGTACAATATGATCAACAAACATCAAGTCATGCTCATCAGCATCATTCTCAAGGCAGTGAAGGTGCAATAAAAGAATACTTGCTCAATCAGCACGCTGCTCAACGGGATCAAATTCAACAAATGGTGGGCATTGATTTATATGCATGAACCTAAGCCGAAAAGCTTATCTGCTATTCCGTCCAAAGGGTTATTTTTTCTAGAACTTTTTGTGGCATTTCTTATTACCAAATTGCCTTTTATTAGCATCCCATTTAAATGGTTTGAAAGTTACTTTCATGAAATTTCTCATGGAATAGCCGCTATTATTACCGGTGGTATGGTTAATCAAATCCAGTTATTTCCAAACGGTGCGGGCTTGTGTTTCACCCAAGGTGGCTTTGCGCCATTAATCACCTTCAGTGGCTATTTTGGCGCTGCGCTTTGGGGATATCTTATATTTTTATTAGCCACATGGCGCGCCGGAATCCGCTTTACTTTAGGTTTACTAGGCTTAACAGTCGTGGCATCTATTGTGTTTTGGGCGCGAGATATACTCACCATTGGTATTCTCATTTCTCTGGCAATGTTTTTATTACTTCCGCTTAAATTTGACCATAGTGCCTGGTTGAATAGTTTATTGCGTATGCTCGGTCTTATGATTGTGCTCAATGCCATGACAAGCCCTACGGTATTATTTGGGCTATCTACTCAAGGTGATGCAGCTAAGCTTTCTCAGCTTACTTGGTTGCCTTCTTGGCTCTGGGTCATCATGTGGTTGGTGTTTAGTTGTTTTATGTTATGGATGTGCTGGCGAAGAGTTGACGACAAAAAGCCAGAAACAGTTTAGAGTGATCAACTTAGCAACATTTGCCGTATCAGTTGCTGATTTTAAAAGACAATTTCTTCAGGGAGAAGACAATGAAACGTACGTTACTATTAACCACTGCGCTGGGATTAAGTACACTAGGTTTTGCCACAGTCAGTAGTAGTGTCATTGCACATGACCATGCAAGCAGCGAAAAAGTCCAAGCAGTCAAAATTAACCCACAACTTGCAGCAGCCGTTGCGAGTGAATTTCGTAGCGAAAAAAATGCTGCACGTGATGAACATCGTAATCCAGCTGAAACTCTCACGTTTTTAGGTATTCAAGCAGATGATACCGTTATTGAACTATGGCCAGGCGGTGGTTGGTACACTGAAATTTTAGCGCCTTACTTAGCTGAAAAGGGCAAGTACATTGGTGGTATTTTTGAGACTAACCCGAAAGAAGATACTAAACGTACGCAGTACTATGCTAAATCGGGCAAAAAATTTGAAACTTGGTTAAGTGACAATAAAGAAGCGGTAGGTAATGCTTCAACCGTGACTTTCCAGCCTCCTGCATCAGTTGATTTAGGTATCGATAATAGTGCTGATTATGTACTGACTTTCCGAAATCTTCATAATTGGGCTGGTCAAAAACAGCTAGAAAATGCGTTCACTGCATCTTATAAAGTACTTAAAGATGGCGGAATATTTGGGGTTGTTGAACATCGCGCAAACCCAGGAATGTCGTTTGACAGTGGCTACATGGATCAAGCTGAAATGATTGCATTAGCTGAAAAAGTGGGCTTCACTTTGGTTGCTGCATCTGAAATCAATGCGAATCCAAAAGACACTAAGGACTATGCGAAAGGCGTATGGACATTGCCTCCACGTTTAGCCCTAGAAGATCAAGATAAGCAAAAGTATCTTGATATCGGCGAAAGCGATCGTATGACACTTAAATTTGTCAAAAAAGCTAAGTAATCGTTTAACTAAAATACGTATTTGTATTTAGCAAGATAAGAAGTCTGAAATGAATGAGTCAATTGCAAAATCGCAGCAGTATGAGGATGTCGATTTTCAATTGGCTCATATTCGTTTAGCCGCCAAACGTTATGGCGATAAAAATAAACCGATATTACTCGCGCTACATGGCTGGCTAGATAATGCTGACAGTTTTGTGCCATTGGTCAACGCATTTCAGCAGCTTAACCTATTCAATGACTTTCAATTGATTGCGATAGATTGGCCGGGTCATGGCTTTTCACAACATCGTCCTGGGCATTATCCACTGCATTGGATAGATTACCTTTATGATTTAGATGAGTTGATGACAAAGCTAACTAGAGAGCAATCAGTCACAATCATTGGTCATTCACTCGGCGGTATTGTTGCAGCAGCTTATAATGCTGCTTTTCCAAACAAAGTCACTCAACTAGTGTTAATTGAAGCTCTAGCGCCTTTATTTGAGTCTGTTAAACATTCAAAAGAGCGACTCACTCGCAGTTTTAAACAGCACCATCGATATAATCAAGCAGTGCTGCAACAATCTAAGCAACAACAATCTAAGCAAGCCCAAGAACCCAATAGGCAATTATCCATTGAACGTGCAGTCAATGCCCGTCATCAATTAACTGGCATGGACAAACAGTGGTGCGAGTTAATTATTAAGCGTAATCTTGAAATTAAAAATCAGTGTTATTGTTGGAAAAGTGATCCGCGTTTAAAGCTTGATTCACCTTATAGATTAACCTTTGAACAGGTTGACGCTTTAATGAGCGTCAGTGACACACCATGCCTATTAATATTAGCCGAACAGGGCTTTAAACAGTTAAAATTAGCTTTGCCTCAAGCAACATTGTGGTTTAACGATTTAACTGATGTGCAAATAGAAGGGGATCATCATTTGCATATGGGCAGCGCGGACCAAGTTGCTAACACGATTAGAACATTTATTCTAAATTAAGCCTTTAGCAGTGCAAAATCACTAGGCTTTTTTTTTCATTTATGTGATTATGGTCTAAATTTAAACGGTCGTATGATTTTTTGTATGGCTGAGAATAATAATTAACAATAACGTTTTTACTGTCGCTAGTATCAATAAAAATAATTTACGCTAGCTTAAGATGCAGTGTTTTTGACACCGTGATTATTGAAGCCATTGCTTCATAGCATGTGTCAGGATAAATAGGAGAAACTTGTGGACCAGCCTTGGATAAATAATCTACCAGAAAACGTACCGGCGGAAATTGATACTAATCAATTTACTTCTTTAGTCGATATGTTTGAATCTGCAGTATCAAAGTATGCTGACCAACCTGCATTTATTAATATGGGGGCGACATTAACTTACCGTAAGTTAGAAGAAAGAAGTCGTGCATTTGCAGCCTATTTACAAAATGAATTAAAGCTTGAAAAAGGTGACAGAGTCGCCTTAATGATGCCTAACTTATTGCAATATCCGATTGCATTATTTGGCGTGTTACGTGCTGGAATGGTAGTAGTTAACGTCAATCCGCTTTATACCCCACGTGAACTAAAACACCAATTAGTCGACTCTGGTGCCAAAGCCATTGTTGTCGTATCTAATTTTGCACGTACGTTAGAAGAAGTGGTTGCTGAAACGCCTGTAGAGTCAGTGATCATTACCGGTCTTGGAGATCAACTAAGCGCACCCAAACGTACATTAGTTAATTTTATTGTTAAATACATCAAGAAGATGGTGCCAAAGTATGATTTGCCTCATGCACTTTCTTTTAGGCAGTCATTAACTAAAGGTCGCCGCCTGCAGTATATTAAACCTGAAATTAACGCTGAAGATTTGTCATTCTTGCAATACACAGGTGGTACAACTGGTGTATCCAAAGGGGCGATGCTTACCCATGGCAATGTGTTAAGTAACGTTTTACAAGCTAATGGCGCATATTCACCAGCGCTTAAAGACGGCACAGAATTTGTTGTTACTGCATTACCGCTTTATCATATTTTCGCATTAACGGTTAACTGCTTATTGTTCCTTCATAAAGGCAGTAAAAACTTATTAATCACTAACCCTCGTGATTTACCCGCTTTTGTGGGCGAACTTAAAAAGTATCCTTTTACTGCGTTAACTGGGGTAAACACCTTGTTTAATGCCTTAGTCAATGATGAAGATTTTAAGAGTCTAGATTTTAGTCGTCTAAAATTGTCAATTGGCGGTGGTATGGCGGTGCAAAAAGCGGTTGCTGATAAATGGCAGAACATTACTCAAACCCGCTTACTTGAAGGTTATGGCTTAACTGAAGCTTCACCATTGGTTACGTGTTGCCCATATAACCTTGACGGTTACAATGGATCTATTGGTTTCCCTGCACCATCAACGGACATTCAAATCCGTGATGATGAAGGCAATGTGTTAGCACAAGGTGAGACCGGTGAATTGTTTGCTAAAGGTCCGCAGGTGATGAAAGGTTATTGGCAGCGCCCTGAAGAAACAGCTAAAGTCATTGATAAGAATGGCTGGTTAGCGACAGGGGATATCGGTTACATGGATGAAAAGGGCTTTTTCTTCATTGTTGACCGTAAAAAAGACATGATTCTCGTTTCAGGATTCAATGTATTCCCTAATGAAGTTGAAGATGTCGTTGCATTGCACCCAAAAGTGATTGAAGTTGCTGCTGTTGGCGTACCAAATGATGCCAGTGGTGAACTAGTTAAAATATTTGTTGTTGCTAAAGATAGCAGTTTAACTGATGCCGATATTATTAAGCATTGTCGTCATCATTTAACAGGATATAAGGTACCAAAGCTGGTAGAATTCAGAGATGAGTTACCAAAATCCAATGTAGGTAAGATTTTACGACGAGAACTTCGAGACGAAGTTAAATCAGCGTAAAGTAGAGCCGGCAATAGCCGGCTTTTTATTGCATCTCATTTATGCTTACATTGGCGCTAAGTTAATACTGGAGAGAATTTTGTTATCGTTTGAATACATTAGCGACCAAGCAAGCCTTGAGCAATTAGTCGCTCAATACCAGCAAAGTGAGTTACTGGTATTAGATACCGAGTTTGTCAGAACAAGAACCTATTACGCTAAGTTAGGTTTAATTCAAGCATATGACGGTAAAACGTTGGCTTTAATTGATCCAGTTGCTTTACCTGATTTAAGTTGTTTTTGGCAGTTATTATCCGACCCGAAAATCACCAAACTAGTCCATTCGTGCAGTGAAGATTTAGAAGTGTTTGCCCGTTATGGTCAATGCCAGCCATCGCCATTATTTGACAGCCAAATTGCAGCCAGTCTATGCGGTTTAGGTCATGGTGTTGGTTACGCAAAATTAGTGCAGCTGTTTTTAGACATTGAAATTGACAAAGGCGAGTCGCGTACTGACTGGATGAAACGTCCGCTAACAGATGCGCAGCTTCAATATGCAGCCAATGATGTTTACTACCTATATAAACTTTACCCAGAACTGTTAGCTAAAGTTACTGAAGCTAAAAGAATGGATTGGTTACTTGAGGAAGGTGAGCGCATGACTGACGGGCGCTTAACGCCGCCTAATGAAGAGCTTGCTTATTTAAAAATCAAAAACGCATTTCAGTTATTCCCAAAGCAGTTGGCATACTTGAAAGTGTTAGCGACATGGCGATTACAAAAAGCGTTAAAGAAAGACTCAGCGCTTGGTTTTATCATTAAAGATCATGCGTTGATTGCGCTCGCTAAAAAACAGCCTAAAACGGTAACTGAGCTGAATCAGTTAAATGATTTAACGGATCATGAGAAACGTTTTCATGGCAAAGAGTTAATCAAAATACTGCAAACTGCAGACTTAGAAAACTTACCTGAAGCCGTTGACGTTATTGCACTTAAGAATGGTTACAAAGCATCATTTAAAGAAGTTAAGGTTATTTTAGCGGCCATTGCTGAAGAAAAAGAAGTAGCAATTGAGTTTATTGGATCAAAACGTTTGATACATGAATTCTTGCTATGGCTTCATCATAAGAAACAAACGCCAACGCCTTTGTTATTGTCGGGCTGGCGCGGCAAGCTTGTTAATGAAGCGCTTGATAATATCAAATTTGGATAAAATTTCCTGTAATTGACTGTGTCAATTGCTATAAATCGAGTCAATAAAAAAGCCTAGATAATCCAATGTTATCTAGGCTTTTTTTATGCATATTAATCAGATACTGACTTACTCATACGACTAGCTCATTCGAGCGTTACATCATATGACCATCAATATATGCCTAAGGTCACTTACCGTCAGGTAAGGTTACATTGAGCTCTAATACTGAGAGTTTGTCATCATTTTGGTCAAGTTGCACTGACACTTGATCTTCAGATATTTGTACATACTTACGAATGACTTCAATGATTTCTTGCTTCATTTTAGGGAAGTAATCAGGCGCATCACGCTCGCCGCGTTGATGGGCGACAATTATCTGCAAACGCTCTTTTGCTGTAACAGCAGTATTCGGTTTTTTATTGCTTCTGAAATAATCGAGTATTGACATAATTAGCTACCAAAAATCCTTTTCAAGAATCCCTTTTTCTCTTCAGTAAGGAACCTAAACGGCACTTCCTCACCAAGTAAACGTTGTACTGTATC
This sequence comes from Shewanella sp. 10N.286.52.E4, assembly GCF_041468785.1. NCBI lineage: Bacteria > Pseudomonadati > Pseudomonadota > Gammaproteobacteria > Alteromonadales > Shewanellaceae > Shewanella > Shewanella sp. 10N.286.52.E4. The sequence goes on along the minus strand of NZ_JBFRJJ010000023.1, from coordinate 88,935 downwards.
AGCGTAAGCTAAACCTGCGTCGCTTTCGTCATCGTTAATGACAGGAATGCCTGAGTTAGAGGCTTTGAGTACAGCTTGCGACTCAGGAATAACCCCCAATAATTTGATGGCTAAAATTTCAGACACATCCTCAACACTGAGCATCTCACCTGTTTTAACTCTAGCAGGTGAATAACGAGTTAGTAATAAAAACTCTTGAATTGGTTCAAGATTTTGTTCAGCGCGGCGAGAACGGCTCTGCAACATACCTAAGATACGATCTGAATCTCGTACAGAACTCACTTCTGGGTTTGTGGTTACGATAGCGATATCTGCAAAATAAAGCGCCATCATTGCACCTTGTTCAATACCCGCTGGTGAGTCACAAACAATGTAATCGAAATCTTTGCTTAATTCGTCAAGTACACCGCCAACGCCTTCTTTGGTTAACGCATCTTTGTCACGGGTCTGGGAAGCAGGAAGAATAAACAGTTTGTCGCAACGTTTATCTTTGATGAGTGCTTGATTTAGATTCGCTTCACCATTAATGACATTGACAAAATCATAAACAACACGGCGTTCACAACCCATAATTAAATCAAGGTTACGTAAACCGATATCAAAATCGATTACGACGGTTTTTTTGCCTTTTAATGCTAAGCCGGTTGCAATCGCAGCGCTTGACGTTGTTTTACCAACGCCGCCTTTACCTGATGTGACAACAATTATTTGTGCCATTTGTTATTATATCCTTTTAAGTTGCCAACTATTGAGGCAATGATTCAACCATGAGTGTATCGCTAGTTAAGCGGATGCAACCTCGCTGATCGCTACAATGCTGCTGCAAATGTTCTGCTAGCCAATATTGCCCAGCAATTGAAACTAATTCTGCATCGAGTGAGTTTGCAATGATAATACTGTTTCTATCACCAGCAGCTCCAGCCATAGCTTTACCGCGTAAAGCGCCATATATATGAATGCTACCATCTGCAATGACTTCAGCACCATTACCGACCGCACCAAAAATGATTAAATCGGCATTTTTTGCATATATTTGCTGCCCAGAACGCACATTTTGTTTAATGATTTTGGTTTCTTTTGTCGGAGCTGGCATGTTTTTGGCTTGTTTGCCTGATTTTACGATGGCTAAGCCTAATGTTTTAGCCTGCTGACTAATGCTTTCATTAGCAGATGTTACACCAACTATGATCAGTTGGTTATCAGTAAGAAGTTGTTTTAATGCAGCGAGATCAACATCATGACTTTCAATTGCGCTTAAATTTAAGATTAAAGGCGCACCAATGAAAAACTGGGGTGCTTGAGATAACTTAGTATCTAAATCAGCAGCAATGGCGTTAAAATCATGTGTATTAATATGAAGTACTGAAAGAGTAAAAGATGTGGCTTTCAACTCAAGACTTTGTGTGGCCATCCAGGCGTTAATCTCCAAAAGTGTCAGTATGAGAACTGAATTGCAATAATTTATTAATTGTCCATGTTATAGTGTGCGTAGTTGACTATCAAGCAAGAAACAGAGGAATTTAACCCCAAAATGATATGTGCCGTATATAAAAGTAGCCGAAAACTTGATACCTACTTATTTGTTGAGAAACGTGATGTTTTTGATGCTGTTCCAGAACCTTTAATGAAAATGTTTGGCACGCCTAAGTTGGTCATGTTGGTTCCATTGTCTAAAAGAGAAGAACTTGCGATGGCTGATATCGAAAAAGTCAGATCTGAATTAGCTGACAAAGGTTTTTATCTTCAGTTACCACCACCGGTGACAAATTTATTGGATGAGCACCGTAAAAGTTTAGGGCTCAGTGATTAAAGTCGCTTATATTATAAGTGATGATTTATTTTGGAATATTGGTTTGTTTTGAATTCCAGTTTGTATAAGATAATATCTTGATTTTATGTGGTTATGTATTGGGTATTTCGACGTTAACACAAATGTGTTAACGTTAAGTTAATAAGAACAAAAACAGCAATAATGAGTTAATTTAGGACAATTTATGATTGGGAAGATCATTTCATCTGTAATAGTAACTTTTTTTACTATTAATTTGGCATATGCTCAACAGAGCGTCAGTTTTGATGATTACTTAGCTACATTAAAAGATAAAGCCTTGCTTGCTGGTGTATCACAGACCACCATTAATGAACATTTTTCAAAAATTAAAGTGTTTAAGCGTGCTACTGCAAACGGTTCTAACAGAACAATAAACCTTGAAAGTTACATTCCTCAAAATGCACCAGAAATTACTGTCAGCACAGCCCGAGCAATGTTTAAAGAGCAACATGAATCGCTAATTGCTTTAGGTGACCGTTACGGCATTCAGCCGCGTTTTTTAGTTGCCTTATGGGGGATGACCTCGGAATTTGGTGAGCAAAAAGGCAATTTCCCAATTCTATCTGTAACAGCATCTAATGCATATTCAGGCAACAAAGAGCAATTTTTTGTTGATGAGTTTATTGCAGCGTTAAAAATTCTGGATAGTACCCAAATACAATATGAACAACTTATCGGTTCATCAACAGGTGCCATGGGGCATATGCAATTGATGCCTTCGCAGTATTTACAATACGCTCAAGATGGTAATGGCGATGGATTAAAAGATATTTGGAATAACCAGTTTGATGCTTTTGCAACTGCAGCTGCGATGTTAAAAGATGCTGGCTGGAAAAATGATGAGACTTGGGGTCGACAGGTGAGCTCAATAAATCCAATAGACAGTTATATGGTTGGCACTGAATATAATGAGACATTCACTGAATGGCAAAAATTAGGTGTTAGACGTTATAACGGTAATGACTTACCTAAACGTGATGATATGCAAGTATCATTATTAATGCCTGATGGTGACAAAGGTCGTCAATATTTGGTTTATAATAATTTCCGCTTATTACAAGCATGGTCAGTTAAAGAACATTTTTTACTCACTGTGACTTACCTTTCAGAACGAATTAAAAATCCTCCAATCAATTAATGGTACAATGTCGGCAATGTAACGCTAATGCTGTATTGAACTATGTCATTTTGGATTGAAAAAAAACTGCACGAATTAACCACCGTACAATGGGAATCATTGTGCGATGGTTGCGGCAAGTGCTGCTTAAACAAATTAATTGATGATGAAACTGAAGAGTTGTATTACACCGATGCCGCTTGTCATTTATTAGATGATGAATCATGTAATTGTCGTCGTTATCCTGAACGTTTTAAATACGTACCAGCATGTACAGCCATTACGGTTGATAATGTCGCTGAATTGACTTGGTTACCTGATTCTTGTGCTTATAAACGCCTCAATGAAGGCCGAACGTTACCAAGTTGGCATCCGCTTATTACGGGCTCTAAAGACGCTATGCATGCGGCGGGGATATCAGTAAAAGGCAAAACCATTAATGAAAAACGTGTCCGTGATGTTTTTGACCATATTGTACTTTGGCCTTTAAAAGACATCGATTAGTTTGCATCGAAAATCGTTATAATACCCAACAAAAAAGCACT